>NZ_VPDH01000080.1:0-13903 GCF_013417785.1 Acinetobacter sp. YH12227
GTTCAAATGGCTATTCTACGTTTGATTGGTTTTGGAAAAAAAGAAGAATTTAAGAAAGTGCTAGCAATTTTAAGAAAGAAAAAGCCTGATAGGACAAGGATCCTATGAAATTTGTCGTGTACAGAGTAAATTAAATTAATACGAGCATTAATGGTTCACTGCCGCATAGGCAGCTTAGAAGTGTGGAAAGATCGGCATTAGTTTCGCATACCAGTTCACTGCCGCATAGGCAGCTTAGAAGAATTAAAAAACTCCGATATATGGAACGCCTATGTTCACTGCCGCATAGGCAGCTTAGAAGATTTATGCTGCTCAATCATTTGCGCATCCGCAGTTCACTGCCGCATAGGCAGCTTAGAAGATTGGGTGAAGTCGGTGGCTTTGCTTCTGGATGTTCACTGCCGCATAGGCAGCTTAGAAGTTTCAAATGATTCATGCATAACAAGCTCCTTTGTTCACTGCCGCATAGGCAGCTTAGAAGATAAAAAAACCGCCCTTTCGGACGGTCTCTAGGTTCACTGCCGCATAGGCAGCTTAGAAGACCAATAATGCATATTGAGTGGGGTTCTGTTTGTTCACTGCCGCATAGGCAGCTTAGAAGATAGGCGGGCCATGTTGAGAGTGATGTATAAAGTTCACTGCCGCATAGGCAGCTTAGAAGACTAACAGCACCTTCGGGTGCTTTTTTAATGTGTTCACTGCCGCATAGGCAGCTTAGAAGTTGTGACTGAAGTTAAAGCAGTTGCAGAGCAAGTTCACTGCCGCATAGGCAGCTTAGAAGAAGCCTATGTGCATTCACACCCAAACACATCAGTTCACTGCCGCATAGGCAGCTTAGAAGTACCAGCTATTGCTAAGTTTTTAAATGTTGATGTTCACTGCCGCATAGGCAGCTTAGAAGTATTATTTTCAGTTATACTTATGGAAGCGAGATATTCTGTAAGTAATTCTTGTAATAAAAAGCCAATTATCTCGGAAGATAATTGGCTTGAGCAAAGAGTTTGGCTATCCGATTATTCGTCGATCATCCCAATAACACGGTACTACAATCAAATTGTTTTCATGTAATCGTGACCATAATCGGATACCTAAATCCCGCTGCATATTTTGGACTGTGAAATTGGAAATTAGTAGAGTCGACTTCATACTGTCATAACGGCTATATAAAACCTTATGTACCATTTCTAGACGTTTTTCATGCCGGTCATGCAGGCCATATTCATCAATCACTAATAAATCAAAACTGGAGAAATGGTCGATAACTTCCTTCTCAGAACGTGAAGGATCAGACCAGGTATCCATCATTTTTTGAGCAATTTCTGCACTGGTATAGTAGCGTGCAGATTTTGTACTGTTATGCAGAATGTTGCGAATGATTGATGCACTCAGGTGGGTTTTGCCTGTACCCGGTGTACCAATCATCAACATGTTCGGGTTGTGGTCAGAAATAATCTGCTGTGCAAAAGCCTGACATAGTTTGATGGCATTGTCTTGTGCAGTACATGCAACTACATAATTCTTGAAGCCACGATCCAGGTAGCGTTTATTGAGTCCTGAATTTTTAATTTTCTGCTGTAGTAATCGCTGTTGCAGTTCATTCTCATAAGCCGCATGTGAGTGATGGGCGGTTTCTTTGGCACACAATTTACAGAGCCTGTGACCTGCAATTTCTATCATGGGTATATGATGGGCAGGGCAAAGTATTTCCGTTGTTTCTGCGCGAAACTGGAGTGTTTTAAGGATGGTATTCATGGCTGATCTCCTAAATCCATTTTGAATTTTCTAAAAAACTCTCATTTTTTTCTTCAAAATTTGAAGATGAAGATGAAGATGAAGATGAAGATGAAGATGAAGATGAAGGGCATGATTCAAGTATAACTTGAGTAATACTCGAGCTCTTCTCAGGACCTGCTTGAGCATTTACTTTTTGTTGCTTAGTTGATGCTTGAGCATTACTTGCGGATTTCCCCCAACGTGCTTGAGCTGCATTTTTAGCTTTATCAGATTTCATTTGCTGATTTTGCAATGCCTGGCTTTTTAAACTGGTTAAAAAATTTGAATGAATCTGCTCAGATTCGACTTCAAACAATTCAAGGGCCAACAGCGTATTCAATAAAGTTTTAGCTTTGGTATGTTGCGATAATTTTGTGATGCTACATACAGTCGCTAGGTCATGAGGAATGGCACCATTTTTCCAGAAATCCATCATTAACAGCAGTGTTGCACCGATTTGTTCTACAGTCATTCGTGCGAATTTTGCCTGTAAGTCGCCAATATAAAGTGGCATCCAAATTGAAATATCTTTATGCATGGGTTTACCTTTTTATGGGTATAAGGGGCTAAGGTCATCAATTTGATGACCTTGTATATTTATTAGATCAGGGAGCTAGATTTATTAACCGGATACGGGCTTGTTGGGCTAAATCATCGTAATGGGCTTGTCCATCATCTAGCATTCGCTGTAGCCAAAGTCTCAACGCCTGATGGTCATCGAAACATTTGTTAACTTTCAGCAAAAAGGCCAGATTGTGCAGTTTGGGAATTTGTAGCTCATAGATTAATTCACGAGCGACCATATCTGCTTCTGGGCTGACGACCACACCACCAAAGAAAGCCTTACTATTCATGTGCAAGCTCCTCTGTATTGAGTTTTTCTAGCATGGCTTCAAAAGCACTGCCATCGCGACGTGTAACATTGGGGATGTAACGGCTATAGACCCGAAACAGCATTTCAGTGGTTGAATGTCCCAGCTGGCGTGCGATCCACTCCGGGTTCTCGCCTGCCGACAGCCAGAGTGTTGCTGCTGTATGGCGTGTTTGATAAGCACGACGGGGCTTTAGCCCTAAAAAGCGTAACAGGGGATGCCAGACACGCTTGCTTACCAAGCGATAATCGAGAGGCCCACCATCACGATTACAGAAGACAAAACTGGATTTACCATTATTTAAGCTTTTCTGTTGTAGAAAGGCCTGATAAACCCGATCACTCATTTGTATGGTACGGTCAGAACCATAAGTTTTGGTTCCACCAAGTTCCCCATTTACTAACGCTTCTCTGATATGAATTTCACGGCGTGGTAAGTCAATGTTCTTCCATTGAAGGCCATCAATTTCACTAGTACGCATGCCCGTAAAAAAGCGGATGGTGTAATAAGGTTTAAAGTCATCACGTACCGTGGTGATAATTTTATGTACATCCTCCAGAGAAAAAGGTGTGACTTCAATTTTACTTTCTTTCAGATTGTTAATATTTTTATAAGGCGACTCAAACTCGTATCGTTCAGCCGCATCATTCAGTATCATACGTAAAGGCGTCATGATTTGATTAATCCTAGATGCTTTCAGACTTGTTTGATTTTTTCCGTGTGTCACTTTGGCGAGAGAGGCACGGAAGTTCAGCAAGTCTGACTTCTTAATTTTTGTTAAAACAAGATTACCAAAAGCAGGTAACAAGTAATTTTTAATGACAATCGCTACTTTTTGTTGATAAGAACCTCTCCATTCAATTTGTTTCTGTTTAAACCACAAAGCTGTAAAATCTTTGAAAAGTGGCACTTGTGTTTGTACTGCAATTTGTTGACTACGTTTTTCTTTGAAGTCATCAATTTTTTTACTTTTAGGAAAATATTTTTCATATTCAAAAGTACCTAAAGTGATTTCCGCTTCCAGTTGTTCTAGACGCTTCTTTAGTACTCTTCGGTTGTATGCGTTATCTTCAAGGCTCGTTGTTTCTCTGCATCGAATACCCATATAACGGAAGTCAGCAATGAGTCTTCCATTTCGTTCGCGGATGCTAGCCATATTCATAGTTCCTCTATAGTCAATTATTGAAGAGCATCCATGCTTAAACCTGTAAATTTCAGCATTTCCTTTTCGATACGCTCCCAGACAAAGAGAATCTTGCGTCCACCAAAAGGACGAATATAGTGAACACCTTCAATGAAGACGCTATCTTTAAGTTGATTGCGAATAGTACGAGCGTCGTACTGAATTTTTTCAGCCAGCTGTTGGGCTGTAAGATAGGTATATGACATAATAAAAGCCTCTGATTTTTTACTAGTTAAATAGGAAAAATTATCCCTAAAACGTAAATTATCATATTTTTATGTCTTTGCAAGTACTTTTTATTATCTAACTAGGAAATTTTATGATTATTTCAAACTTGGCAGTTTTGTTGGCAGAAAGAAAACTAAAAGTTGCTGATCTGGTTAGAAGCACTGGAATTAATAAATCTACTTTACATAAACTTTATAATGATGAGTCTGTAAGAATTGATTTTGAGACAATTGATAAGATTTGCACAGCACTAGAGGTAGAGGTTGGAGATTTATTGATTTTTAAAAAAAATATTAATAATCAGTCCAGTGAAGAGTAGTTTGGTCACCGATGGTCACTTTGAAATCTTGATTGGTCACAAAGTAGATATGAAATTTGAACGATCGTTAAAATTTATCTAGATAATTTGAATTGATTTATTTAAAACTTAGACGAATATCTAAAAATGAGCTTTTTTAGGTAAAAATTTTGGTCACCGATGGTCACTTTAGAAAAGTGATTGGTCACAAACTTAAGAAATAAGTTCAAATTTTTTTTTGGGGGGGATTCGATTTTTTAGGCCTCGATTTTAAATCTAAACAGTCTAAAATTGTATGTAAGTGAGTAGCGTTTGAGGTCATTTAAAGTGATTTATATACGGTGTGGCACATAATGGTCACATTGTGGGCACTGAATATAGAGCTGGGCAGTAAAATTTATAAGTAGGCTTTAGTAAATAATTCTAATTAGATGAATAAATATCAATTAAATCAACAATAAAAAAACCCCCATCTTTCGATGAGGGCTTTTTGAATTTGGAGCGGGAAAGGAGACTCGAACTCCCGACCCCAACCTTGGCAAGGTTATGCTCTACCAACTGAGCTATTCCCGCGGAGTCTATCCAATTTTTTAAATAAAAAACCGAATGAAAAAATTTTGGAGCGGGAAAGGAGACTCGAACTCCCGACCCCAACCTTGGCAAGGTTATGCTCTACCAACTGAGCTATTCCCGCGGAGTCTATCCAATTTTTTAAATAAAAAACTGAATGAAAAAATTTTGAGCGGGAAAGGAGACTCGAACTCCCGACCCCAACCTTGGCAAGGTTATGCTCTACCAACTGAGCTATTCCCGCATAGCCACGTATAATACATTAAGCATTTTTCAGGTCAATAACTTTATGAAGAATGCTGTATCGTTTGCATAAAATAAAAACAATTTGATTAAAATTAAGCTCATTTTTTGATTTTTCTAATGAAATAAACTTTTTTGGCTGAACCAACTGCGTTTTAAGCTTGTCAAGATATAAGAACACTATCAATAACAGGCTATACTAAAGCCAATATTAGGTATACATGTTGGAGAACCCTTTTGAGTTTGGAACAACAATTAATTGAGCGCTTACAAACGTTAGCGCCAACACATCTTGAAGTGGTGAATGAATCTGCTGGTCATGGTGGCTATTTTCCAGGTAAAGAATCGCATTTCAAAGCCGTCATTGTGAGTGAGGTTTTTGCAGGCTTGCGATTGGTACAGCGCCATCAGAAAGTTTATGCTGCGGCTGGTGATCTATTGAGTCCTGGTAAAATTCACGCGCTTGCCATTCATGCATTTGTTCCAGAAGAGTGGAAAGGTCAAGCAACACCAAGCCCTGAATGTGCGCATGCACCAAAATCATCATAAGGTGCGGCATGGAAACTCAATTACTGATTAAAATCATTCATATGTGCGGCGTTGCATTGGGTTGTTTCGCAATTTTGATTCGTGCATTTACCTTATTTAAAGGGACGCAAGGCAATTTACCTAACCCCGCAGGGCGCAAGTTATTTGTTGCATTGCAACATGGCTCAATGACTTTGATTGCTTTAACAGGTCTTGTTTTACTGTACATGAAGAACTTTGATGTCCAGCCGTGGTTTTATGCCAAAGTGGTATTGTTCTTGGTGTTGTTATCATCATTGTCGAAAGCCTATAAAAAAGATGACAATGCAATGTTAGTACAACGGCGCGCTGGCTTATTTATTGCAGCAGTTGCGCTTATTTCTATTATTACATTGGTTATAATCAAACCAGTTTTTGGATAGTTTAAAAAAGCAGATCCACATGGCCGAACTCATGGCCTGAGTACAAAATTATAAAAGATCAGAGGGTTTTGAATGCGCACACGTGTGGTGTTTAATCAAAAAGGTGGGGTAGGTAAGTCGAGTATTACCGTGAATTTGGCTGCAATCAGTGCACATCAAGGTCTAAAAACTTTGGTCATCGATCTCGATCCACAAGCCAATTCGAGTCAGTATTTACTTGGCGATGATGCGACTTATTCAGCAGATAAACCTGCCTTAGAGCCAAATATCGAAAATTATTTTGATGAAGTATTGGGTTCGCAGCAAAGCAAAGGTTTATTAAGCAATGCTATTGGCTCGATTTTAAAAAATCGTACCAAAGGTCTAGAAAGCTATGTGCATCAATCACCGTTTAAAAATTTAGATGTGATTCCTGCTAGCCCAAATTTGGGTGCGTTGGCACATGCTTTAGAATCTAAACATAAAATTTATAAATTGCGTGATGCCTTGCAACAGTTGAAAGGTCAATATGATCGCGTGTTTATTGATACGCCACCGGCATTTAACTTTTTTACCTTGTCTGCATTAATTGCTGCTGATCGTGTACTGATTCCATTCGATTGTGATGTATTTTCTAAACGTGCATTACAAACCTTGATTGAAAATGTTTTGGAAACTCAAGATGATCATAACGATCATTTAGAAATTGAAGGCATTGTGGTGAATCAGTATCAGGCGCAGGCAAAATTACCACGTGAAGTGGTACAGCAGTTGAAAGATGAGGGTTTACCCGTATTAGAAAGTATGCTGCCGCCATCAGTATTAATGAAAGAATCTCATCATAAAAATCAACCGTTAATCCATTTAGCTGCAGATCATAAATTGACGCAGGCCTATCAATCATTGTTCAATGAAATTGAGCAAAAGTAGTATCGAGAATTTTATGAAAGCGCTTCAATTAGGTTTGCTTGCTGTAACTACTGTGTTGTTGACGGCATGTGCAAGTACGCCAAAACCGGCTTATGTTTCGCCGACGCAATATCAGTCATTGAGCTGCCAACAGCTGCAAAGCGAATATAACCGTATTCATCAATATATTGAAAATGGCGTCGAAACGCCTAAACGTACGGGTGTAGGCGTCGGTGTTGGTCTTGGGGGTGGTTGGGGTAGCCGTGGTGGTTGGGGGATTGGCCCAAGTATTTCGGTCAATATGGGACAATCGTCAAATACCAAACGTACTGAACTTTCACGTGTTTTAGGTGAACAAGAAGCCATTGTGCAAGCTGCAAAATTTAAAGGTTGCCCAATTATTGTGAGAACCAATACGGCCACTGCTGCAAAATCTTAAAGGATCAATTTGCGCGTTTTTGCAATTTGAGCATGAGAAAAGTGTAATAAAATTTGTCAGCTGACCAAAGGTAAGCTGGCTTTTTTTATGCTCAAAGAAAGTCATTAAACTGTCATATTTAAAGAATTATAAGTTATTAAAAAATATTAATTATTCAGCATAAGTTTGTTTTGAAATGAAAAATATTCAAAGCTTTGTTCAGCATTTTCTTTTCTATAAAGATAAATAGATGTGACCTGTGGCGTACTTGTTTTTAAGAATCTATTTCGGCTAAGGTGTGCGCTTTGCAGTATTTGAATAGGTTTATATGATTGAGAGTTGGCTTTTTGTATTGGCGATGATGGCGGTTTTAATGACCCCAGGTCCGTCAAATGCATTACTTGCAAGCTCTGCCCATCAACAGGGAATGGCAAAAACCATCGTGTTGGTTCCAGCGGAATTAATGGGATATTTTTATGCGATTAATATTTGGGCATTGATCATTCATTTATCGGCACCAGTATGGCCGAACCTTATTCATATCTTACATTTTCTCAGTATTGTTTATGTTCTTTGGTTGGCTTTTCATCTATGGAAGTCAGCACATTTACAGCAGCATAATCAAAAACATCCATCGATTCAGCCACGTGAATTGTTTTTGACTTCCCTTAAAAATCCCAAAGCAATTTTATTTGCAGCGGGCATTTTTCCACTCGAAACGTGGAACAGCCCACTGAACTTTGTGATGGTGTTTGCTGTGTTTGCATTGGTTTTACTGCCAGTCGCATTGTTCTGGATGTCATTTGGCCGCGCAATTTTATCGGGTCAAAACCAAAAAATTAAGGCCGACCTTTTGTATAAAGGATCGGCCTTGATGCTCATCTTGTGTATGTTTCCGGTGGTCTTTCGCTTTTTTGCTTAAACTTTAATGCGAAAAAATTAAGCTTATTTCTTTAATTTTGAGCGAATATAACCAATAATTCCCGGTAAGACACTGATAATAATGATGCCAAAAATAAGATGGGTGAAATTGTCTTTTACAATCGGCATGTTGCCAAATAAATAACCAAGGGTAATAAACGAACCTACCCAGCAAATGGCACCGATCATATTAAAGGTAATGAAATATTTATAATTCATGCTACCTGCGCCAGCAACAAAAGGTGCAAAGGTACGTGCAAAAGGTACAAAACGCGCAAAGATAATGGTTTTACCACCATGCTTTTCAAAAAACTTTTGTGTGTTGACTAAATGTTGGCGGTTAATAAAGCGGGAATCAAGTTCAAAGACACGTGGGCCAATATATTTACCAATATGATAGTTCAGCGTATCGCCTAAAACGGCGGCTATAAATAACAAGGCAATGAGTGCCCAAGGGTCCATTGCTCCGGTAGAGGCAGCTAAGGCGCCCGCAGCAAAAAGTAAACTATCGCCCGGTAGAAAAGGCATGACTACAAGGCCAGTTTCGACAAAAATAATCAGGAACAGAATTGCATAAATCCAAACGCCATAATTACGAACAAATTCGAGCAAATGGTCATCAACATGTAATATAAAATCAATCAGTTCCATGAGTCTTTCGTACGTGAAATAGTGCTCAGATGCTATCAGCCTGTGCCTTTAAAGTCAGTATTAAAACGTAAATAATTTGCCGAGACTTCGTTGCATAAATAGAATGATGGGTATTAAAAAACTATATTTAAAGCGAATAGTAAACGACCTAAGCTGTGCACATCTTCTGAACAATATTCAAATTAGGTCTGAACATGTTAAATCCAAATGTAGTGGTAAAAAATTTAAGTCAAAACACACAGTTCAATGCAGTGATGAGTCTCATTGCCCGCGTATTGATGGCATACATTTTTATTGTGGCGGGTTGGGGTAAAGTGACCTCATACCAAGCGACAGCGGGATATATGGAGTCTATGGGGGTGCCTGCTGCCTTGTTGCCGATGACCATTTTGGTTGAATTAGGTGGTGGCTTAGCCTTGTTATTTGGCTTTCAAGCTCGATTTGCAGCATTGGGTTTAGCGGTCTTTAGTTTAATTACTGCATTTCTTTTCCATGGCAGCGCTGAGGATGGTATTAACTTTATGAAAAACTTAGCCATGACAGGTGGTTTATTTTTCTTAATGTTGCACGGTGCTGGCAAATTCAGTCTGGATCATGTGATTGAAAAATAAATTGCGTCATAAAAAAAAGCGGCCAGTGGTCGCTTTTTTGCCTTTTAAAATGCTGATTTTTGAAGCGTACATATATCGTTTTTTTATCCATTGATGCACTATTTTTGACCCTGTCCGAATAGTGTGCGAAAGCCTAAGAAAAATGATAGAATATGGCGCTTATATTCGTTGCCTGCATAGTTGTTTGCCATGACTACCAATACCCAAATTACTGAAGACCGTATCCTTATTTTGGATTTCGGTTCTCAATATAGTCAGCTTATTGCACGTCGTGTACGTGAAGCTGGTGTTTATTCAGAAATGTACGCATTTGATATGTCAGAAGAAGACATTCGTGCATTTAACCCAAACGGGATTATCCTTTCAGGTGGTCCAGAAAGTGTTTATGAAGCGGGTAGTCCACGTGCTCCTGAAGTTGTATTCAACTTAGGCGTGCCAGTACTTGGTATTTGCTATGGTCTACAAACCATGTCAGAACAACTTGGCGGTAAAGTAGAGCCAGGTGATGTACATGAATTTGGTTATGCAGAAGTAGACATTCAAGTTCGTGACAAATTGATTGGCGATCTTGAAGATACAGCAAACCAACTCAAAGTGTGGATGAGCCACGGTGACAAAGTAACTGCGATTCCGGAAGGTTTCCAAGTGACTGCAAGCACGCCAAGCTGCCCATTTGCAATGGTTTCTGATGAAGCACGTCGTTTCTACGGTATCCAGTTCCATCCAGAAGTAACGCATACAGCGAAAGGTGCTGAGTTATTATCTAACTTCGTACACGGTATCTGTGGTTGCCGTAACCTTTGGAACTCTGAAAACATTATCGACTTACGTGTTGAACAATTACGTGAGCAAATTGGTGATCAAAAAGTTCTACTTGGTCTTTCAGGTGGTGTGGATTCATCTGTAGTTGCTGCATTACTTCACCGTGCGATTGGCGACCAATTGACTTGCGTATTCGTAGATAACGGTTTACTTCGTTTGAACGAAGGCGAGCAAGTGATGGACATGTTTGCGAAAAACATGGGTATCCGTGTGATTCGTGCTGATGCTGAAGATCGTTTCTTGACTGCACTTGCAGGTGAAGTTGATCCTGAGAAAAAGCGTAAAATCATCGGTCGTGAGTTCATCGAAGTATTCGCTGAAGAAGCACGTAAGCTTGATGGCGTAAACTTCCTTGCTCAAGGTACGATTTACCCAGACGTAATTGAATCTGCTGCAACCAAAAATGGTAAAGCACACGTGATTAAATCTCACCACAACGTGGGTGGTTTACCAGAAGATTTAGCATTTGAATTGGTTGAGCCAATCCGTGATTTGTTCAAAGATGAAGTACGCCGTTTAGGTACGACTTTAGGTCTTCCTTATGAAATGCTTTACCGTCACCCATTCCCAGGCCCAGGTCTTGGTGTTCGTATTTTGGGTGAAGTGAAAAAAGAATATGCTGATATTCTTCGTCTTGCTGATGACATCTTTATGCAAGAACTTCGCGCAAGCGGTTGGTATGACAAAACTGCGCAAGCATTTGCTGTATTCCAACCTGTTAAATCTGTTGGTGTCGTTGGTGATGGCCGTCGTTATGCATGGGTTATCGCTCTACGTGCAGTTGAAACAGTTGACTTCATGACAGCACGTTTCGCTCACCTTCCATACGATTTAGTCGACAAAATCTCGACACGTATCATGAATGAAATTGCTGAAGTTTCTCGTGTTGTTTATGACGTATCGTCTAAACCACCTGCAACAATTGAATGGGAGTAATTTAGGGATTTCAAGAAGCGAAGCTTCTTGCCTAAATTACGCCAAGAGCTACGCTCGCGGCAGTGAGGGCTTTCAAGAAACAACATTTCTTGCCTAAATTACGCCAAGAGCTACGCTTGAGGCTATTCAGGGTAGCCTGAATATTTCAATAAAAAAGGACGCTTTGGCGTCCTTTTTTATTTCTATAAAGATCATTTATATACAATCGACCACGATAGATCATTTTGATTTTCAAGTTTTGCATCACCACTGGTTTTATGTGTAAACGATTTCCATGCCCTTGTGGTTTTACGTTCAGGCTTCATTGTTGGGTCATAACGTTCAACACGGTTACGTCCATTTTCTTTAGCACGGTAAAGCGCAATATCAGCTTGTTTAATCAATTCAGATAAATTTTGTGTATGTGACTTTAACTGTGATACCCCAATAGAAACCGTAAATTGAATACGGTGATCGGCGCGGTCATGCAAAAACTGATGCTGAATACTTAAGCGAATTCGCTCAGCAATGATCATGGCATCCTGAATTTGTGTTTCCGACAACAATGCAATAAATTCTTCACCACCAAAGCGGGCAAGAACATCTTTATGACGCATTTCTTTACGTGTTGTTTCAGCAATTAATTTTAAGACTTGATCGCCAACATCATGACCATAGCTATCATTTATTTTCTTAAAATGATCGACATCAAACATCAATAAACAGGTGCTGGCTGGGGTCGGCCACTCATGAATACGATGCTCTGCCATTTGTACAAACTGGCGCCGGTTATATAGTTGAGTCAATTCATCGGTATGCGCTAAGTTTTTCAACGTATGCATATTCCAGTCGTCTAATAATGTGCGTAAAAAATGACGACGCGCATTCAAAGTATTATTCCAACTCATGTGAATGCTGATCATCCATACTGGAATAGAGACAACGACAAAGATCAGGGCCTGCTGCCAAGCCAAAAGTTGGGTAACTGCCACATAAACAAAGGTCGTGATGAGTGCAGAGCAATACAGCGCTGGCTTAAACTGAGTTTGTACGCAGACGTTGGCAACCAAGATAAAAATAGCCGCGCCATAAATATAAGAAGTAACAAAAGGACTATTTGAAAAGAGTAGTAGACCAATCCAAATAGCCGTACAACAGACCGTACCCACAGGTAAAATCATGTCTAACATGCGAATGTCTTTTTTATATTTAAATAAATAAAAGCTAACAATGAGCGCGACAATGATCATGGCTACACGCGATAAGCCTGACCAAAACATCATGTCTGGAATAATAAAAATATCGGCAAAAAAATACAGCAGGAAAGTAATCTGGGCAATGTAGTTGACCTGACGTAAGTAGGGCAACTGATGCGCATACTGATGCTTTAGAAAATACGCTCTAAACTGTAAAGGGATACGTGCATAGGGATCAGCAAGTGCGTCTTCAATCACAGCACGATTTGCTAGGTCACATTCCGATAATTTCAGCATATGTGTCTGATTTTTATTTTTTCCCTGCACAGACGAATCAGTCCGGGAACTCATTCGTACATCTACAGACATGATCCTTCTCCAATCATATTGGGCTTAGCCGTAGTATGGATAGGATGGTTAAAAATTGATCTACCTGAAATTGGGTATTTTTAGACTTGTTGATAAAAAACAGAGATTCATAGTGTTACAAATTGTTTATTAAGATGCTGTTTTATAAGTTGATATTGCATTGCGTCCCATGTTTTTTGCTTGATAAAGTGCCTTATCTGCAAGTTGTATGACGTGATGTAAATCGCGATTTTTGGCATTAAACTCTGCGATTCCAATTGATACGGTAAACTTAAGTTCTTGCTGCGTTTCAAGTTTCACACCAGAATTTTCAATTGACTTACGAAGTCTTTCTGCGATTTCTATCGCTTGATGCAGGTTGGTATTGGGTAAAAGAATAATAAATTCTTCACCTCCAAAACGGGCAAGAATATCTTGGCTACGTAACACGTGACGGCAGGTATCAGCAATTTGCTGTAAGACAAAATCACCGACAAAATGCCCAAATTGATCATTAATAGTTTTAAACCGATCTACATCAAAAATAAGCAAGGCGGTAGGGTGCTGTAATTCATTTTGGCTATGAATGTGGTAATTGGCCAATTGCATAAATTGACGGCGGTTATTGAGCCTAGTCAACACATCCGTATGTGCCATGATGTCGAGTGCTTCGCGGTTTAACTGATCTAACTTATTATGTAAAAACACAATGCGTGATTTCTGGGTCGAATTCCAGCTGATATATAAGCTGAACATCAAGACTGGGTTATAAATCAGCGCAAAGATTTGTAGCTGATGTAAGTCTTTAGACACGGCAAAATAGACGCCAATGTACATAATCAAGCTGATCAGCATTGAAATAATGACCGCAGCTTTAAAACGAATTTGAAGGCGGATTCAAGCGGCAAGTGCAACAGTATAAAAACCAGCCATAACTTCACTCGGTGTATACCAACCTAGTGTTTTTCTAGGACGATGGTTGAGTGCAAATTCTATCTGCTCTATTTGTTCGTTTG
>NZ_VPDH01000081.1:0-13886 GCF_013417785.1 Acinetobacter sp. YH12227
TGTTTTTTCTGCTTTGATCGCAGCAAGTGCTACCTTAGCCTTAAAGTCGTTTGAATGATTTCTTCTTGGTCTACGTGCCATAAAATACTCCATATATTGATGTTTATAACATCATTTGAGGAGCAGAGTATCACTTATAGGAGTTGTTCAAATTTCCGGATCCATCTCTCTTTTATTGGATGCAAGAAGTAGTTTTATTGATGCTGAGTTTAAGATTTCAAACATCTTTGATGCACCGCATAAGAATGAAGTTGTTCGCTTAAATAAGAAATCACAAGCATATGTTGAAGCTAATGGCTGGATGTCCAGATCTTCCGCATTAGAACGTTTAGAACAATGGAAAAACGTTGCGTTTAACCAATATCTAGATCCAACGATCCGCAACCAAAACAACCAAAAAATTGTCCTTTCTCTTTTTGATTTGTCTGGCACATGGTCACAACCATGGGTTGATGCTGGCTATCAAGTATTTCGGTTTGATATACAGGCAGATCCTTATTTTGGCGATATTAATAACTTCAGCGTGGAATTCTTTAACGAGCTTTTTGCATGCTTTGATGGTTTGGACGTTCATGCGATTTTAGCTGCATGCCCATGTACAGACTTTGCTGTTTCTGGTGCAAGACATTTTACTGCCAAAGATGCTGATGGTCGCACGTTAAGCAGTATTGAGCTGGTGTACCAAACTTTAAGAACAATTGAATTTTTTAAACCGAATATTTGGGCAATTGAGAATCCAGTAGGGCGTATTGCGAGCTTAACCGGGTTGTCGCCGTGGCGTCTGTCGTTTGATCCGTTTCATTTTGGTGATACATACACAAAGAAAACATTATTGTGGGGCCGTTTCAATGCCGACCTACCAATTGCACCTGTTGAACCTGTTGAGGGCTCTAAAATGCACCGCCTATACGGTGGCAATAGTATTGCGACTAAGAATGCTAGAAGCGTAACGCCTGAAGGTTTTGCATACTCATTTTTCACGGCAAACAACGCACATAGCAATTCGTTAATGACGATTTGCAACAAGTATGATCGTTTAGATCCTGAGCTTTTGAGTCGCTGTTTAAATAGCGGTTTGAGTGACTACGACATCTCTAATTTGATCGATGACGATTATTACGACTGTGATGATTATTCAGCACATCAAACATTAGAAAGTGCCGTTGAAAGCATGGGGGTGGCTGTATGAATCTGAGCAAGGTTATTCATGCTTATAGGTATCTGTCTCCAGAAGATGTACCGCATGAATTAAGAGATCTAAGCCATAAAGGGGCATTTGTAAGAGGGAATTTCTATGTATAACTTGCTTCCACATGAATTAATCGTTGATAACTTTGCTGGCGGTGGCGGTACATCAACTGGTTTAGAACGTGCGTTCGGTAGACCGATTGATATTGCAATTAATCATGATCCGAAAGCCTTGGCCATGCATCGCATCAATCATCCAAAAACAAAGCACTACTGCGAGAGTGTTTGGGATGTTAACCCTGTAAAGATTACGGGCAATCAACCTGTTGGCTTGGTTTGGCTTAGTCCAGACTGTAAACATCATAGCCGTGCGAAAGGTGGCAAGCCGTTAAACAAGAAGATCCGCGGTTTAGCTTGGATTGCTTTAAGGTGGGCTGCAACAGTTCGACCACGAATCATCATGCTTGAAAACGTGGTTGAGTTTGTTGAATGGGGTGATTTGGATAAGAACGGTAAACCGATTTTAAAGCGGAAAGGGCGAACGTTTAACTGTTTCGTGAATGCGCTCAGGTACCAAGGGTACACGGTCGAATATCGTGAACTACGAGCATGCGACTATGGTGCACCGACATTGAGAAATAGATTTTTCTTAATTGCTCGGCGTGACAATTTACCGATCGTCTGGCCAGAACCCACACATGCTGAATTTGACTTTTTTGCACCTCAAAAAACGAAAAAACAACCATGGAAGACAGCTGCTCAATGTGTGGACCTTAATTATGAATGTTTAAGTTGTGTGCCCACCTGCGTAACCGCTGACGACTTGCTGAACTCCCTGAATCTGTAAAAATACGGCTTCAGTACACCAAAAGCATCCCCCACCGAAAAGTGCCTGTTGCATGGTTGATTCCTCATTCAATTAAATAACTCAATCGGGCTGATGGTTAAATTCCAGCTCATCAGTATGAAAGATAAAAAAGCCTGTCCATACAGGCTTTTTGTAGGGAAGTATTAACGCGGCTGAACAGCACTTTCCAGCTGGATCAAGAGATTTCCATGGCGATCCAGTAATTTTAAGGTTTTAGCAAATACCTGATAATGCGTCACTTTAGCTAAAGCTTCATTAAATTTCTGATCAAGCTGATCGTTGTTCATGCAAGCCATACGGGTAGTAGCCATTTGACTCAGGGTCAGCGTATCTTTTGCTGCTGTGTAGCTGCCCATAATCCGGTTACAGCTATCTGAACCTGAAACGCGCTGGGTACTGGCATCAAATTGCAGACTCGGAACATTGCGTGCGGTTGGCGCAGTCTTGATTTCAGTATTACCAATCTGGGTCGCAATCCAAGTACGATTTTGCAAAAGTTGTAAATGATTCGCGGTTTGTGTCGTGGCTGTATTGGGCACAGTTTCGCAGCCCATGACCGTTAGAACCGAGCCTAAAATCGCGATTGCAGTTAATTTTTTTAGCATGAGAGATACTCTGATCATTGACTAGCTATTTGTATATAAACAAAAAAATGATCAAGGTTCCAGTTGATTTTGTATCTTTATTGAAGTGGATTTGCTACACAGTTATCGCATGTCGGGTTTTGGTAGGCCCTGCCGGATCAGGCGTGAATAGTCCTGACTGGAGAGATTAGCGGTGCGTTCTACCCGTGGATTGACATGTGCCCGTTGATACCAAGTGTGCATATCCCAAGACTGTTCTAGTACTTTAAGATCATAGAGATAATTCGGTAAATAGCCGGAGGCCAGCAACCGGTAATCTGAGGGTAGCTGTTGTTGCGATATCGCCTGAACCATATCAAAGACTAGTGTGGTGCAATTACTGGTCAGGGTATTGTACCATTTTGGCTTTTGGGCCAGCTCATCGGCCTGACGCAGATATTCCTTGAATAGCGCTTTAGCCTGAGCTTGCGGCATTTTGACTGGGAAAAAATAGACCTGTTCACCACGGACATTGCTACGGGTATAGACAATATCCTTTTCATCCGATGCGACCAGACTCAGTTCATATTTTCGGAAAAAGCCACCAATCGCTGAAAACTCTTCATTCTTTTCCTTGCGGATTTCAATCGAGAAGGTGAGTGGCTTTTGATTGGCAAAATCGAAGCTGACCAGGGTATGGGCAATTTTAGGCCCCATCCAGTAGGAAGTAATGATGTTCACGCCAGTAATCTGATTCAGATCAAAACTGCGGCTTTCCCAGCGTTCGATATAGCGACCATCGGCCTGCCAGTCAAAGTTGCGGATATTGTGTAAGGTAACCTGATCGCCTTGCTGCTCATAATGCAGAAGCTGGGAAACCTCAGGATTCCACTCTCGATCCTGACGCGCTTCCAGACTGAAATATCCTAGCAAACAGAATAAAAAGGCCAGAAGATAAAGAACGCTATCCACTTGGCGGGAGATCAGATGCCGGGTGAAATAAATCCCGAGAACGACCAGCGCAAAGGTCAGCCAGAGTCCAATCAGTATCAAGCTGCCGATTTTGCCGATGGGAAGATGAACCCACAGCATGAGGCTGAGCCACAGGCTCGACAGAATGACGAATAAAGTAAACAGGCTGCCCAGCAGCCACAGACTCCAATGTCTGGAGATATATTCGCGTCCCTGCATCATCACTTTTTCATGAGAAATAGGTTTTATTTTCTGTAGGTTGCGAACTCAAAAGCAATGCCGGTTTTGTCATCAATATGTTGTTCTGACGCTATCTTCACAAAATCATTTGGAATTTTAGGATAAAAAATATCACCTTCAACATTTAAATCAACATGAGTAAGCTCTAGTCGATCCACAATATTGATGGTTTGCTTGAAAATCTCACCACCACCAATAATAAAAATTGTATTTGGTTTCTCTGATGCTTGAACGTCAGGAATAGATTTCTCTAAGGCTTCTTCGATTGAATGTGCAACTTTAACGCCGTCAAAATTCCAATTATGGTTTCGAGTAATTACCCAATTTACACGTTTAGGAAGCGGACGACCAATCGAATCAAAATTTTTACGACCAAGGATAATTACCCCACCTTGGGTAATTTCTTTAAAGTGTTTTAAATCAGCAGAAATATGCCAAGGCAGATCGTTATCCTTACCAATACAACGTTGGTTGTCCATAGCAACCACATGTACTACTTCAAAACTTTGGAAAGTCATAACTTAATTGTCCGGAACATATTGAATATCACATATAACAAAATCCCGCTTTATAAAAAGCAGGATTTGGTCATGGTAACTATAAAGGAAAATAAAGCTAATTTCAGCTTAATTTAAAAATCCATTAAAGCTAAAGAATTTTTAAGTAGGGTCTGTTGACATTTACTGTTCATAATTAACCCTATAAAGGTAGCCATAAAAATATACAGGCTAAAGCAACAGAACTTTGATAATTTCTTTTGAGCTTGTCATATCGAGTAGCTATTCCTCTAAATTGCTTTAATCTACAAAACATATTTTCAACTAAATGCCTGATTTTATATAAATACCAGTCCATATGGTCATTGTTCGATTGGCTATTTGTTTTCTTTGGTATATTCGCTTTAGTCCCTGTTTTCCTGATCTGTTCACGCAGTGGTTCTGAATCATAGCCTTTATCTGCACATACCACTTTTGTCTCTTTTAAATCTAATGTTGATATTAAATCAGGTGCAACTTTAACATCATGTGTGGTTCCATCGGTAATCATGAAATCAATAGGATTGCCATGTGCATCAACAATCAAATGTATTTTTGAGGAGTTTCCTCCTACACTTTTAGAAATAGATTGATTCGCTATACCGGCAGAATGTTGATGAGCACGTACATGAGAGCCATCAATAAAAATCCACTCCATATCGGGGCATGAGGCTAGTAATTTGAATAATCTAAGTAACTTACCGCTGCTTGACCAACGATTAAAACGTTTGAAAATAGAGTTGGAATGACCAAAACAAGAAGGAATATCTCGCCACGGACAGCCTGTTCTAATTCTATAGAGAATAGCTTCAATAAAATTGCGTAAATTTGAGTTGTGGTGAATGGATAAATTACGCAGAATAACTTTCAACTTTTGCCAGTGTTGATCTGTCAGCATGGTACGAGGCATAGCGAATAGTAAAATTGGGTTTGGCGATTTGATTTTACTACTTCGCTATTTTTTTAAACTAAAAGTGTCAACACACCCTAAGCATATTCAAGCGTAAAAAACCTTTAGCACCAGCTACATTAGAGCGAATTGTGAGGGGGATTTTAAAATATATCGTTCACAACCCAAAACCTTACATCGTGGACAATGTGGCGCCAATTCTTACTGAGTGTGCCAATGGTTCAAGTCGTAGATCCATGCCAATAAATGAGCCATTACGTACAATTACAGCAGAAACAAAAGGCGGTACACATGCGCTATACGTGTGTCACCTATCTAAAATGAAAAAGGGGTGCACTGGCCAAGAGCTATCAGAACCATTTCACACGTTAACGACCGTGAATCAGTTTGCGGAAGTACGTGCGCTACTTTTGAAATTTACCGGGCAATTCAACTTTAAGAATGACTTGTTTGAACGTTTCGGCTTAATCGAAATCAATAATGAACATTATTATATTGAAGACATTGGTTTTAGGATGATTCAACCATTTGAGTTGTATAAGGCTCAGGGCTTTCCAAGCAATTACATCTTTACTCATGGTGTAGATGAAAATAACCAAAAAATTAAGCTGACGAAAACTGAGCAATACAGAATGGTAGGTAACTCAGTACCTCCAGATCTATCCCATGCACTTGTCAAAGCAAACTTTAAACATGAAATGAAATATCAAATTGCATCGTAAAAAAAACCTAGCATTGATTGGTCAATGCTAGGTGGGTATAAGACTTTTCAGGGGCTCTTATATTGCAAATGCTAACTGTGCTACTGGTGGCTTTAACATGCCCATTGATGTTAATACATCAGTGTATGTACGTACAGACCAGGTATTCGTTGATATATCAAAATAGATACAACTAAAAATAGTTTTGTACTCAGCGTACAGGGTAATCAAGTCAAAGCTATCGATATTGGCATTTTCAACCCGTTCGCTATATGTTGTACTGTAAGAGACACGCGTTAGATCTTCAGGTGCAAAATAGACAATACGTGCTTTGTCGCCGTGTCGTTCGTGGTTGTATTTGATCGTATTACACTTTGATAATCTCTCAATGTAACGGTCAAAAGATGCAGAATTTTGAACCTCTTTGTAGAGTATTTCCGCTGCATGGTAAATAAAGCAGTTGCTTAACCCAATGCCGTGCGAACTAAGGACTTTTTCTCCATCTGTTTTAAACATCGTGTAGCGTAGATACATCTTGAATACTCCAGGTTTTAAGCAATGAGCTTGATGTATTCATTTTAAAGACTGTTTGGGCTTTAAAATTTTTTCAAAAAAAAACCTAGCTAGGCTAGGTCAAAAGGGTAGAAGTTAATTAAATAACCTGAAGATCCAAAGTCCTAATGCTAAAAATGCTTCTTCCAGCACTTCAATCTTGGTTGTGTATTCAAGTGAATATAGATGTCCAACTTCAGTAACACTCAGTTTCATACGATTAGATAGGTCCAAGTCACTCACATTTAATTTGATCAGTGCATTAAACAAATAAATTAACGAAAAAAAGTTTTTTGATAAAGTTTTTGTGGCTAATAGATTTAATATAATTATCTAATTGGTTAGGTTATAAAAGGTAAAAATTTTGTCTAAATCTGATAATGACAACCCGTGTAAAACCAAAGAGAAACCGTTTTGGAACCATGTCAATACAGATGACTACGAAGAAGAAAACGAATATAAACACCAAGCGCCATCGTTCTTTAAGTATTTATTCAATATGTGCAGAAGCTGGCTAATAGTCATTATCGAAGTGCATATTCTTATTGGTTTTATTCTACTGGTTTTGTACATGTGGAAAGGCGTTTTAGTTTTTAATTAATAACGCTGTTTTTGAACAAACCCAATTCATGAATCTGAAAGCAGTTTGCCGTAGATATTTAACATTCAACGCTATTAAATGCTCAATCTGTTTATGCGATGAATTCCCTCTAAACCATCTGCATATACAAGTGAGTCGGTTCCTGATCTCTGGCCATGGTCTGACCAGGCCTGGAAACCAAAATCACCGCGTCAAAATTTAGTACGCGCAACAGCCTTATATCACTTGAGTTTTTCTAAGATCTAAGTCAATTTTGAACTTCCAATACGACCAGTAGGCAAGTGGCATGCCTACTGGTTTTTATTTTTTGATTGATCATCAGACATGCAAGAAATAGAATTGGTATATATATTCTTTCACCGGTCTTGAGATGTCAGAAAAATCAGAAATACCGCTTAAAGCTGGTGATTTAGTTGAAATTGAAGCTCTTGCTCCTGGTGCACCTAAACGCATTCCAGTGGCGTTAGAGCTGCTGTCGGCTGGATTTGCATCACCAGCACAAGATTTTATTGAAAAGTCGGTCGATCTCAACGAAATGCTGATCACCAATGAGTACTCTACGTTTATTGGTAAAGTAGGCTCTCGTTCCATGCTAAATGCCGGTATAGATATTAACGATAAGCTCATAATCGATAGAAGCTTAGACGCCAAGCATCTAGATATTATTGTTGCTCAGCTAGAAACAGACTTTACCGTTAAGCGGTTGATGATCACCAAGCAAATGTCAGCTGGTGAAATTAATGAAATTTTTGGTCCAGATGCAAAATCTATCCCTCCAGTTTGGCTTAAAGCAGAAAACCAAGAGCACTCACATATTTTTCTAAAACCTGAACAGGAATTGATTGTGTGGGGCGTAGTGACTTACATCATTAAAGACGCACGAAAATGACAAACCGGGTATTTATTCATGTTGATATAAATTCGGCATATTGTTCGATGGAAGCATTTTGGAACCCTAAGTTAAAGGGTAAACCATGCGTTGTCTTAAGCTCTAATGATGGAACAATCATCGCGAGAAGCGCTGAAGCTAAACTCTTAAAAATCCCGATGGGTGCGCCACTCTTTAAGGTCCAAGACATCATCAATAAACATAACGTTCATGTGCTATCGAGCAATTTTGCGCTATATGGCGAAATGTCACGCCGTTTTCATGGAATATTATCTGGTTTTGTAGATCCAAGCTGTTACAGCATTTACAGCATTGATGAAGGCTTTATAGAATTTACTCAATTTACTAAAAACTTTGATGCTACTGAAATGGCACGGGAGATTCGGCATCAAGTATATAAGTTTATTGGCTTAACAACGTGCGTGGGTGTTGGTAGAACACTGACTGAAAGTAAAATGGCCAACAACCTTGCCAAAAAGAATCCAGAATTAAATGGAATCTGTAATTTAGTGACAATGAGCCTGGTAGATGTCGAAAGCTACTATCAAAGCATGCCAGTTGATGAAATATGGGGTGTAGGGCGAAAGTACGCTAAAAAGCTTAATGACATGGGGATTTTAAGTGTGCTGGATCTTGCAACATCCAACCCGAATCGAATGCGTGAACTCTTCAATGTGAATATGCAAAGTACGATTTTAGAATTGCTTGGCCAGCCATGCTTTGAATTTGAAAGTTCACCTAAGGCGAAACAACAGATTGTCTCGAGCAAATCTTTCGGCCAGAAAATTACTGAGCTCTCAATTCTTCAAGAAGCCGTCAGCAAATATACCCATAATGCATTCAATCGGCTTGTTGCTGAACACCAGCTATGCGGATCTCTGATTGTTTTCTTGCAATCCAACCCATTTGACCAGTCAAAACCGTATTACAGCAAGTCGTTAACATACACGTTTACCCAACCTAAAAACAATTTGATGCAACTGGTTAAAGCTGCCACATCACTGATTGATAAATTGTACAAAGAGGGGATAGAGTTTAAGAAATGTGGCGTGATGTTGTGTGAATTGATAAAAGAAGAACATCGCACGATCGGCCTACTAACTGACGTAGAGCAGCTTGAAAAAGAGCAAGCGTTAATGACGGCGTTTCAAAACATTCAAAGTAAGTTTGGCAAGGCTAAAATTGCTGCTGGATCATGTAATCTGAAAAATAGAGATTGGGAACCTAAGTCAGAACGTCAAAGCCGTAACTATTTTAGTGAGGCTGGTATGATTGTCTTCAATTGATTCATTTGAGGGAATTTGTTGGCAATGACGGGGATGGTCAGACTCGAACTGGCATTCAAGGAATCAAACCTTTGCCTTAAAGAGATTGATCAAATCTCAAAATCAATTGGCTACACCCTCGGAAATATAAGAAATTAAGATTGCTGATAGCTTCTTGGTGATTCAGCTGGTGTACCATCATCATATCGCCAAAATAAGAAGCTTCCACTCCATTCGACTTCACCTGAAGCATAGTCACGGATCTTATCGCTCCAGCGGATAGGTTTAATTTCATGGTCTAAGAATTCATCCCACACAATAAACGCCGTGCCATCTTTGTTTGGGATTTGGTCCTCTATGAAGAACCAGGGTGACTTCACATCAACAGAACAGCGTTTTGTCATTTTGTCTCTCTCACTCTTTTGAGTCGTATGCATATTCATATAAGCCTCAAATCAATTGAAAAGATCCTGGAAACTGTTTTGAACGTCAGATCGTGCGATCGGCGCTGTTTCTTGTTGCACAACTTCATCAATCAAATAAGCAACAGGACTTACAGATTGGCTTTTTGTGAAAGTCGGTGCACCAGCTTCAGCGATAAACTTCTCGCTAATCGGTTTTTTGATTTCTAAGCGATACACACGGCGCAGCTTGTTTAAGCAATCAGACATTGAGCCATCGCCAATACCGTGACGGGCTTTCTTGTTATCACGAGTCTTAAACGTGAAGTATGGAAAATGTTTGGCCATGACTGCAGTAATGTCTTTACCAACCAAGTAAATGTGGCTGTGTGTTTCGTAGAAGTGGGTAAATGACGTCTCTACGTGATAAGCAGCCAACAAGCTTTTTGCTTGAGGGTCAGTGATAACCGATTTAACTTGGTTAATCATTTTTTTGGCAATTGTTTTGTTATTCATGATGAACACCCTATAAATTTGATTAATTAGATTGAGTTAATGCAAGTTGCGTAAAAATACGTTTTAGGCACACTTTACATGTAACAAGGTGCGGTACCGTGTCCACGGTAACTTCACCTACTTTCATTTTGAATTCTTTCTTTGCTTCATCTGCAGGGAATAAGCCTCCAGCTGAGCACAAGTACTGGTTTTTCTCACGAACCAATTTAGATCCTGAGTAGTCTTCATCAAAAACCAAGTGAGTCATTGTATTTGATTTTTCATCATCGCCCCATGATCCAGCTGACAAGCCTGACATTACAATTTTTACACCAGTGAACCATTTGAACGGTAAAGCACTGAAGTTTTTCTTCTGATCGATAGCATCAAAGATCGGTTTAGCTTGTTGCAGCGCATTGAATAATTCAAACAATGCAGTAATTTTTTTCTTAGCATCCTGTTCAGCCTGGTTCCACTTGGTTTGCGCCTCATACTCAGCACGGGTATACCAGACCACTTGCCCATTTTTTGCATATAGCCAAAGTTTTTTACCAGTCATGAGATGGTTCACCATCGCATCGGGCATATCAAACATGAGGTTGTTAAATGACATAACTTTGTCATTCAGGTTGATAAAAGACTTTTTATCTTCAGGTAGTAGCACCGGCACTAACGTAGAGCGTACTAATGCTTCGTAGTTGTCAGTAGACATGCTAGAACGTGGGAAACTATGACCTGTAAACACTGGCTTAAGATAAGGGTTGTATGGCAACTCAGTTGCTAAAACCTTGGTGGACCATTCTTCCCACAAATTGAACTTTTTAGCTTGTTCAACCATATGGTGCAGATCTGCAGTAGAAATTCTAACTGATGGCATTGAAGGGTTATTTATTGATTCTGGCGCACGAGTTACACGAACAAGTTCTATAACTTCATGCGCTTCAATTGGACCATATTTGCGATCAAGGTTTTTGCTAAGTAATTCATTAATAGTAACCATTTCAACTCCAAGTTTTAAGCTTTCTGCTTCAATATGTTTATTTTAAGATAGAACCTAAACCAAAAACTTTTTTAAAATTATTTATTTTTATTATTGTTTTACTGGTCCTTGCTGCGACTTTTAACAGATAACAGCTAAAAATAGTAATGAGGATGCTATTAAAATGATGGAAGCAATTAAGGTACCATACAAATAAGCATTGATCCTGGTGCGCCAGATCTAGCGCTGGCCACAACCAAATTTCTAAACCTTTTTTTAATCAATTAAAAAACATCGAATGCGGTTTTCAACTGCCAACCAGTGAAGCAATAGACATGCTTCACTGGTTGTTGTTATTAAGCTTCAGTCAATTCATTAATATCTAGGATATGAACGCCGTTTGATGTCAGTAGCCAACATGAGAGGGTATGTGCTTCAGTGACTTGAAGTATGAGGCTGTTAAGAGTGTCACTAGATTTTTTGCAGTAAAGGCAATCAGGTTCAGGATTGCTACCATCATCATCAATCAATGGCGTGTCAGCAATTAAGCGGTATGAAGCATACTTAATGATGTCAATATCATCGGCATTGATTGGCTCTTTTGAGCTTAGGCGTACTTGCTCTAAACTGAATGCTTCAGGTTCAATCCATTTAACCTTACTGGTGTTTTCAATCTGGTAACTTAACTGAGTGCCATCAGCAAAAAACACGACAAATTGACCATCTTCAATGTGCTGTACTTTAAAATTGCATGGAATGGTGAATGTGTTGTAGTAATTCATGGGGTTTCTCCAAGTTGTAGGCGTTGAGCCTAAGTTGATTAATCGTTTAAAACAGATTCGATAAAAGAGAGTATTTCAGCTTTAAGAGATGCTGAAATGGTTGCAGTATTTAACTGGCTTAAATACATATCAGCTTTGTCTTTTATTTCTTTTGACGTTGCGGTTTTACGAATTAAAACTAATGTATTCCACATATTAAAAGCCCTTAAGGATAGTGATTAAATCTATATTCATTATACAAAGCGCAATAGCTGTTTAATTTTTCTTAAAATTTAAAATTTAAAAATTCAAAACCTTTTTAATCAATTAAAAAACATCGAATGCGTTTTAAAAAATGCCCAAAAGAAAAGGGATAAGGGTTTACGCTTATCCCTGTTTGGGTTTTAGATATGGCAATCAACAATCGTGATTATATAGTCGCTTGGAAAGCTCTTCAGCAATGCTTGGTTTTTGGATTCCCAATTTTCCTCTTTGTATAAGTCTTCTCCAAACAATCCACATTCTGAACCTGTCCAATCTCCGATTTCTGCATCAGTGGTAGCATCTAAGAAACAGTACGTACCGAATGGGTTTGCTGATTTTTTAGCTAGGAATTCTTCACGGCTCACCAAAAATTCATCAAATTCATGTCCGAATATGCCAAACAGGTTATCCGTATCACTGGCTTTCATTAATAAGATTGCATCTTGGTTATGATAGAAATTACGCTTATCGTTCACTGATTCGATTGATTCATCAGACCAAACATCAGCCCATGACCGCCAAGTACGTGAAGCATCACCGATACACTTCTCAAAATAGTCATAAACACGGTTAGCTTCGGTTTTTAAGCGGTTGATTTCGGTTTCAAAATCTAGCTCACCAATCGGACAGCTATCCACTTTTCGTCCATCAAGACGCAACAGCATGTTTTTCCAACGTCCTCCGATTTCATACCAATCGTATTTCGGATTCGGGTTGGTGGTGGTGAAGTAATCGACCACTTTACCGTCAGCATCAAGCTCTATCCATTCTGTCCAACTTTCATCAGGTTTTTCACCTGTCAAAACAGTCGGCGTAACTTTTTCGTTATACCAGTTAATGAACTGTTGAAGCTCAAACACTTCAGTACATGGCACATCTTTTTGATGCCATTGAATGAACATGCCTAAATCACGAATGCGACTTGAGTACGTACCATCATCGTTTTTGACCTGTACCACTGATAAATGTTTACCGCCGTTCGGGAAGTCAGCAAAAATATCACCTTTGTTGTTTTTGATGGCATCAAGCTCGAAGTCTGTTGCATCACGCACGAAACGAGGGTCGTCAAGAAACGCATAGCGTTCTTCACCATCATCTATGATAGGCTTTGAGTTTTTCATCAAAGTGATTTCTGTCGATTCGTATTGGTCTTTAATTTCGTCCAATGATGATTCTGAAATGCAATATTTGTTTTTAATGCCTGAGCATTCAAATTCGTAAAATGGTTCTAGGGCATCTACAACATCACCATCAGGGGTGGTAACTACTGCAACTGTGAAATGTGACATTTTAAAATCTCCAAGTTTTGAGCCGTGTGCTCTACATCTGAGATTCCATAATAGTTATTAAGTGGCGTTTATAATTTTTTCCTTAAAATATTAATGAAGCTGAATTTAACAACGGTAGTGGTTCAGTAATTAAAATATTTTAATCAATTAAAATCACCGTATACGTTGAATAAAACTAATATCAATTATTTATATTTAATTAAATAAAATAAGGCTCACATATTAAAATAACCTGATTACATAGATCTATATCAAAAAAAGATGGCAATAATTAATAGTTGCCATGGCAGAGTAAAACTTGAAGTGCGACATAAACCACCTAATTAATTTAAAGGGTTTATGGAGTATATAAAATTGTCATACCATCATCTTAACTTTGAAGATCGTACTGCATTAATGCTTGAGTCAAGAA
>NZ_VPDH01000007.1:0-63920 GCF_013417785.1 Acinetobacter sp. YH12227
GTGAACCTAAAAAAGATTCTATATTACAGGATATTAAAACTATTCATGAGCGCCCAGCCGAAGTTCAAGAAAGAAAAATACCGGGTCATTGGGAAGCTGATTTAATTAAAGGTAAAGACAATAAAAGTTCGATAGCAACACTTATTGAACGAAATACACGGCTCTGTATCTTGGCAACATTACCTGATGCAAAGGCAGAATCAGTGCGCAAGGCTTTAACTGAAGCTCTGAAATATTTACCTGCAGAACTGCGTAAAACGTTGACCTATGACCGTGGACGTGAGATGTCAGAACATAAAATACTCGAAGAAGATTTAGGCATAGATGTATATTTCTGTGACCCACATTCACCCTGGCAAAAAGGCACATGCGAAAATATGAATGGTTTAATTAGGCAATATTTACCTAAAGGGATTGATTTAAATCAGGCAGATCAGCATTATTTAAATCAAGTTGCCATGTCACTGAATACTCGTCCTAGAAAAGCGTTAGATTGGCTTACACCATTAGAGAAATTTGCTCAGCTTGTTGATTATCATATGGCTTTTGAAACTGTCGCACCTCATGTTTGAATTCGCCCATCTTTTTGAGTTCTAGTTAATGATTAAATATATTCTTCAACCGTACTGGTCATACGTTTTTTCATTTTGTAAGGCTTGTAATGAGGAACATAACAAGGCTTGCAAACTGCTTCATAGGTTTTGGTATCAGAATGATAATAAAAGCGATCCAGTGGTTCATAGCCATTGCAATGATGGCAATAACGCTCAAAACCCAATGAAGTGAAGATCATCTTCTGCACAAATGCTTGTTTTTTATGTTTTGCTTTAAGTGTAGGTGAGTTTTTGACTTCACAAGAACAGATATAATCTTGGTAGTTATCGAACTCTGGTGCTTCTTGGTGTATGTGAACAAACCGATTTATAACTTTTGGATCAAAAATATTCCATTGTTGGTCATGTTCTGAAAATAGGAAATATCCATCTGCACCTGATGGCATTTCTTTACTGTATTTCGAGTAATGGATAACATGTTTTTCCGTTGGCTCAAAGTCATTCAGGAACATTCTCAAGGTATTGAGGTTCGGGAATTGGACTTTCATTAACTGTGCTTGAGTCACCAGATTGGATCTTGATTCGTAGTTCACCAGAACCATAATTTTACGGCTTTTGTCGATTCTGCCGATGATGTAATTATAGATATGATCAGACATTGTATTTTCTCCTATTCTATAGAGATCCATGTTAAGAACATGGATCATTCCCAAAAAATGCAATGAGATCGTTGCTCTGGTAGCTAAACTGCAATTCGGTGTAGTCCATTTTCAGTGTGCTATCTAAGTACGGTGTAATGTCGAGTTGCACGAATGAATCAATAAATTCACTTTCTGCGCCATACGCATCTATTGAGCCTTTGAACAGCTCCAGTACATTGCATGTTACATAGTCGCCAATTTCTGATTTATGTGTCTTACATGATGGTAGTAGTGCCAAGTCATTCAGGATCACTTGAACATGAGTGCCATCATATGAGCCTTGATATAGGCTGTAATATTTTTCAGGATTCAAGATACATTCAAGAACTAAATCAAAGTTGTTGCTGTAAGAGTTACGCGTAGCGACATATACACTTTCTGCTACTGGCTTTTCGACTTTGGTGAGTGTGATTGAGTCTGAATGCTCATGAGCGAACAAAATAGGGTCGTCTACGTCTTGTTCTTCATCTGGCTCAATGTCCATTAACGCCAAGCGTCTATCTTTGGTTTCTTGGTCGAGAATTTCCCAACCATCGATAGATAAAGTACCGCCGTCAGCAAGTTGAATGAGAACAGGGGTTTCTTTGTCCTGATCTGTATTGTCCAGAATGGTGAAGATCCCTAGTAATCGAACCCATGAAGTGATTAACTGGCAAATGGGTAGGTTTTCATTAATTTCATGGCGATTCTTGCAAGACTCGCTAAACATCGCCAGATTTTCAGGGTGATTAATATCAATATAGACATTGTGCAAAACAGCATCAGCACTGGTGTTGTTTGGTGCTTCGTAGCTCAATTCAATCAATAAGTATTTTTTAGACATGATCAATATTCCTTAGTACAAAACTTCAGTGCCAACAACGCAATCCAAAAACTTACCTTGCAGATCAAATACTAAAAATTGTTGCAGTTCTTTTTGTGTCGAGTGGATGTTAAAAACAGGCACAATCAAGCTGTCTTTTTCAAATAGGTTATGGTTGTTAATGACGAAATCATGAGCTGAATAGCAATGACCTTGCAGATATACACCGCAACGCATCAGCTTATCTAAATCAAAAGATTGAGAGATGTAGTGAACATCTTCTGGTGCATATTCACTGGCAATATCTCGGCTATATGCAAGATTGACTTGCTTGACCAAGCTTTGTTGAAAAAAGTCGCTGTCATGCACTTCTGAACGTGCGATGTCAGTAACAACTAAAATGGGTTGTGTTTCCCAAAAAATGCTGAGTAATTGATTAAAATCAAGATGCTCAGGGAATTGAACTTTTGAAGTAATAACGCTCCAATCATCAAGGGTTAAAGATAGAAAGTTTCCGTAATGATCAAGCGGAATAACCGTTAATACATTAAGGTCTTGATGCAATTCTTCGTTATACGAAAAATCAGCAAGGGAATGACCTGTATTTAATTCAGGATTCACAATAATGTTTAATGTTTTAGAACGGTTTGTAAAAAAATCAAGTACGCTTTTCATATCTTCAACTCCAAGTTTTAAGCAATTGCTTAGGTATGAATTAATTATATTTGTGAAATATCCCTTAAAAACTTTTCTCAAATTACTTATGGAACTGGCAATGAAAAATTTCAATATTTTTTAATCAATTAAAAAACATCGTATACGTCATTAAATCTAATGGCATAAAAAAAAGAGGGTAGACCTTTATTGGATCTCCCTCTATTTGTTTAATGGTTTCTTATGACAGGTTGTTTTTAAAGTACTCAATCAGTCTTAAATAAACAGTGTTCGCCATAAAATGTGAGCTATGCAGCGCATTAAAATCTGCGACATCTTCAAAACATTCTGTCAGTAATGCACTGGCGAAACCTTTATTCCATGTATTGAACTTTTCCAGTTCTGCATCTGACAGCAAATCATATTGAATCATGTCATTAATGGCTTGGCGTTGTAAATTTATCGCCACATCCATGACTTCGCCCTCAATCAATGCATGAGAATCATCAGGACTGAATCTAAATGATTCGTGAGCGTCTGCGATGGCTTGAACCTGTAACGGTGCATTGACTTCAATGCAGTAGGCTTGTGACTTGTGTTGGTGAAATAAAATGACATCCAGTTCAATGTTAAAAATAAACTGCGGATCTGCTTTGGTTGCTACGCCAATCACATTGATGACGCAACTTGGTAAACCGTCATACGCTTGGGTGAAGCTTTGTAGCAAGTGGCGCACATTAGCAGTACCAGTATTAAATTTTTGTAGTTGCATTGTCGTATCTCCAAGTTTTAAGCAATGAGCTTTGATGTATTCATTATATCGGTGCATGTGGCCTGTATAACTTTTCAGTAAAAGTATTACGGCTGATAGGCTCATGGTTTCAAGTTATTTTTAATCAATTAAAAACACCGTTTACGGCCATCATCTTATGAAAGGAATAAGCTATGGGTGCTTATTCCTGGTGGGTGTGATTAGTGCGGTTCTACGTCATACGTGTTTTCATTTTCTTTAAGTCTGGCTTTTTCACGCTTCAGTCTTAAACGCTCCTGATGTTCCCTGTATAGGTTGGTGAGTTGACCGACTGGCAAATGTAGAAACTTTAGATCAATGTTTCTTACCCAACTATCAACAGCAAGCTTTTTGCTTTTTTTAACGTCTGGCACTTCGTAATGATCACGCTTGATTGCGCCTTTTACGGCATTTAACACGAGATCCGCGGTAGCTTCATTCCAGCACTTGAATAATTTAATGCCTTTAAACGCCTTATATTTTGCTGGTACTTTTTCACTGTACTTAAACAGCTCTCCAGTAGATGTCACGGCGATAAACCAGTCACAACGGACAAGCTTCATCGTTTCTATACGTTTTAATTCGTTTTTTTCTCTTTGTTGTTCTATTTCTTGCATATTTGCAAAGCCGAATAAGTCAGGGTTGTCAATTTTCATAGTCGCCATTTGAATTTTTTATACCTCTCAATGAACGTTCGGATCTCAAAAAAACCTAGCATTGTTTGGTCAATGCTAGGTGTTGTGTTTATTGGTCTTCAGGCATCATAAAAGTAATGATAGGCTCACCATTCACACCAGGCCCAACCGTAGCAATATTGGTGATTAAGGTGTCAGAAAAGGTATGCGGTGTATCTTGTAGAGCATATTTAAACTTAACGCTTTGGTCATTAAGTGCAACTGAACCACGAACGCTCATGTTCAACATATCAAAGATGGTATATCCCATTAAATCATTGATTTTTTCAGCATCAGCTTCCGTACCATTCGGAAAAATTGCTTTTGCAGCTGTCAGGTGCTTGTTATACAAGTTGCTTGTAATATAAACAGGGAACTTATAGAACTGTTTGCAATCTTTGGCATGTTCTTCTTTATCGCTAAGGCAAAGAATCACGCCCTCTTCTAAAGCGTCTTGTAAAGAAAAAACAGTGATGACTTCAGCACCAGCGAAAAAATTATTCATAATAGCTACTCCATGTTTTAAGCAATTGCTTTTGATGTTTTAATTATAATAAATCCATAAACCTTAAAACTATTTTTTAAAAAAAAGATAGTATTTATTTAGGTTTAACAAATATAATTAATATAGCTTTTAATATATATGGGGTTTTAGGTGGTACTAACAGGAACAATTAAAAAATATAATAATGAGCGTGGTTTTGGTTTTATATCTACGAGTAATTTTGGTGATGTATTTTTCCATATTAAGGATTTTCAGAAAGGCGAACAGCCAATAGTAGGTCGAGAGGTCTATTTCGAGGTAGTTAAAAAAGAAAATAAAAATAGGGCAATCCATGTTTACTATTCCGACCATGAACAAACGCATGACAAGCAAAAATCATTGCCACTATATCTATGGATAATTTTTATTAGCATAGCTATTGGGGTGGCATATCTAGGTAGCATTCAATTAAAGAAATATCTATATAAAGATAATCAAACTACAAATGTTATATATCAAAAGCCAGTAGCCTATAAGTGCGATGGTCGTAAGCATTGCTCTCAAATGCGATCTAAAGAAGAAGCTGATTGGTTTGTGAAAAACTGCCCAGATACCATGATGGATGGTGACGGCGATGGCGATGCTTGTGAAAATGATTCAAGGTGGTAGTTGTATAGTTTCAGACAATAAAAAATGAGCTATTAATACTTAATTAATAACTCATTCCTTAGGTTGATTTTAGATTTCTGCCAGTGTTTTACCGTCTTGTAATTCATTAATCTGCGCCAGTGTGACAGCTTGAGCGTCATATTCTTCTGTCACATACGATAAAATTTCTTCTATTGAGCATTCACCAACTACACCCCAAAGCACAAAATTGGTATGGGTTTTTTCATTCCAGACCTGCTCAACTTGTTCTAGATCCAGATGCCCAATACTCACCAAAAGGTCATAAGCCAATGCCCAATTTTCGTAACGGCTGACAGATTCATCAATGATAGGATCATCAGACATTAAATAGGTCATCATTGCCTTAGCTTTACAGAACTTTTGCATTGTTTCGTTTAAAGTTGTCATAAACATCATCTCATATTGATTGGTTTAAAATCATTTTATGCTGACAGGTGGTGTCAAAAACTTATTCAAAAACAAAATTATTCCAAACCATTTTTAATCAATTAAAAAACATCGCTTGCGGTTTTCATCCTAAAAAGGTGCCAAATGGCACCCTAATTTACAGCGATCCACAACCCTCCTTGTTGAATGCGCCTGGTGGAACCGTCCAGTTATCCGTGAACACTGGTAGGTAATAACTTTCAATTTTGGACTGTACCAGTGCTTCCATATCCTGAATGTCGAATGGCTCAATGCCATTGCTCAGACTGACGACATCGATCTTTGAGCGACTGATCGTACAATCAAACTTTTGTTCATAACCAGCGATCAGCTGAGCGCGTTCCGGGTAGTAGGTGCTGATGGTTGACCAGATTTTAGGACTGTTGAAGATACAGGTCATGCATGAGCTACGGCCCCAACCTAAGCGATATGGCACTGGTGGCGTAACCTTGTACTTCTCCAGTAACGCCCATACTTGCTCTTCAGTGAAGTGAAGCACGTTCTTCCACCAGTCAACGCGTCTTGCTTTCTTACCGCTTCTACGGTCGCATGGGTGCGGTTCTAGCTGGTTGTACTTACTGCGGTTTGGCGACTCTTCACGGCGTTCACCAGTGATAAAACAAATGTTCTTGCCGTCAAAGCGTTCTTGGTTGTTCAATGCTCTGCGTCCGACATCGATCTTTAACGCTGAAGAACACCAGCGCGTCATGAGGCTGGCTGCTTGTTGTGGGAACTTCAAGCGTGTGCCTGGTTTACTGCGGTTGTTGTCGCGTTCAAGCTTAATTAAGCCCTCTGGTGTTTCTACGAAGTGGGGTTTTGAGTAGCTGTTTTCTTTGAGCATTTCGCCAAGGAAACCGCCCTCGAGCCAACTGAAGTACAATGGTGTGTCGAATGCCTGAGCGAATGCTTTGGTATAGTTTTCCATGAACACCCAATCCATGAACGGCTGGTTTTCTTCATCAATTTTGTGGTGCCAAAGCTCAATTTTGCTTTTATCTACTCCAGCCTCCAGTAAGCGCAAATACGCTGCAATCGAATCCTTACCGCCACTTAAGCAGACAATAAAAATGTCATAGATACTTAGATCGATGTCTGGTGCTTCATGAAAAACATGCTCAGCCAGTTCTTTGTTTAGATCGGTACCAGACAGCAACTCCAGTTGCCCGGCTATTGTTGGGATGATGACTTGATCATCGTACTTATGCGCTGTATTCATTCGACTTACTCCAGATTTAAGGCTTTGTGCCTTGCTTGCTATGGATTAAGTATAGAGGGGTGTGCCAGGGGAAAAACTTTTCTCAAAATTTAAAATTATTGAAAATATTTTAACCAATTAAAATCATCGTAAGCGGTTATAACGTCTAGCAAAACGGCATTGCGCCGTTTCGGTGGTTACTTATATTTTTGGATGATGCGTTCAATAAATCGAATCATTGTGTCCTTATCAATTTTGGCCTGGTCGTAATTGTCATAGCTAAACATCACCAAAGCATCTTCCTGAGTGATGCCAAAAAACTCACGTACTGCTTTCCACTGGTAAACGACTGGTACAGTGACAACAGGCGCATCTTTTAGCTCTTCATTGCTGAGTATTTTTTCATACATGAAGATTGGCCCAACAGAACCATGAAAATTGAAACCTAGATTTTGGAAATACTCGACAGACGTAGCCCAACCAATCAGGCATCCTACAATATTTTTATCTAACAATTCTTCTGTGGTGAAACCTGAAAAGAAATCGGTGTGTTGTTCTGTATGGCTTGCGTCATAATCACGCCAAATGTCGAAATCAAAGCTTTCATCAGGAATGACCTCGATCACTAGCTCAATCAGCTTTTCTAAACGCTCAACGGTCGTTGCTTTGTTCATATCTGCTCCAAGTTTTAGGCGGTGTGCCAAAAGGGGTAGCGGTACATATTGGCGCACGTACCGCTGTTGGATTTACAAATCCAATTGAATTAAGAACAGTGGTAAAGGTGCATCACTGTCTTGTGTAATGAGCATAGGCAAGAAGAAACTAAATCCCTCAAAAAACACGCCCATATCGTAATCATCTTGAAAAGAAAAGGGCTGTGAAGTGATGCTGACATTCTCAATAGCACTAATTAGTGCCTCGATGTTGGTGTGTTTTGCTGTATCGATCACATACACACGAAAACCGGCTTCTGTGATGTTCGGTATCTGTTGTACTTGCTGTGGCAAGTAAAAGCCAAGTTCATTGATAGCACTGACGAGTTGCGGATTTTCAATTGTCATGGGTAGGTTTCCTTATTGAACTACTTTTGCGTTATTTAAATTTTGCAATGCGATATGCGTTAAACGTTGATTAATGATTCCGTCATACGGCGAAATGAAATCCTCTTGCCAGTTATGCATGAGATGTTCAATCGGGTATGTTTCCAGATATTCTTCTAATGCTTCATTCGGCTTAGGAACGAAAGCTAATGGCTCTTTAATGTTGTAATTGCTGGCGATGTATTCCAGTGGATCACAATCACCTGGTACGTTGACCGTAGCAACAAACTCAAGATAAGCACCATCGGGAAAAAACTTATTGAAGCAATCAACCACAACAGATATTTCACGGACTTCATCATCATTTAAAGTGAACTCACGGACTTCGTTATCCAGTGCAACAATTGAGCTAGATAACAAGTGGTCAAGGTCTTGTGGACGGATGTTCACGCAATTAATAACTTGGTTGATATGATGAATAATCTCGTCTTTGATTCGGTCTTCAAAAGCGTAGTTGCTGTCAAAAATAATATGATCGACATCTTCATAATTGAGTCCAAAAAACTCACGTACTGCTTCAGAACCGCGATAAACAACATTTGTTTTGAGTTCTTCATAAGTGAATGGCTCACCAGTATTCGCACGGAATGGTGCATAAAGGGGAACGCCGTCTAACATCATGAAGTTAAGTCTTTTAAATGTTTCATCAGCTGTCGCCCAACCTATGACGCAACAATTAGCATCACTATTTATAAGTTGAGCAAAAGTCATATTGTCGGTACCAGGGATCGTGCGCCATAAATCCAGATCAAAACGCTCATGTGGTACTTGCTTGATGATATTTTTTAAATGATTTAACTTATCAAGTTGATTCATTACAGGACTCCAAGTTTTAAGCAATTGCTTTCGATAGAGCCATTTTATTTAAAAAATACTAATGAATAACTTTATTGGAATTGATTAACCGACCTAAAACACGTAATGGATATTTGAAATATTTTTAATCAATTAAAATCATCGTATACGTTTTAAGCCATGCTTAGACGGCGTATATACCGGTCTATTTTTCTAATGCAAAAAAAAAGAGTACTTAAGTTCGGACTTAAATACTCTTAATGAGTTGGGGCATTATTTCCGATTGGCTAAGTTGAAAAATAGTGAATACATTGCATTCTTAAATAACCAAAAGGTGAGGGGATTATCCGCTTCATCTTTAGACTGGTGGCGAATGATATTCCAGTTGAAATACTTTTCTGAATAGCCCATGTGAGTGACATAAGCAAAATTACGAACGTCATTTTCTGAAACGTATTGGAATGCTTGTTTAAGCTCATTTTGGGCGTTTTGTTCGCCGTCATGGTCAAAAGCATCAGCTTCTAAGATAAGTTCGCGCATGCCGACCATAGCAAGGTATATGACTGCTTCAAAGTCATAGTTCATCATGCGTAGGAAGTGTTTTTTCAAAAAAGCTTCGTCAATGTGTTCAACTTCTTTGTAATTTTTAAGTGCGCTTAGACCATGCTCACCAAAGATATATTTAAGTACACGAAATTGAGCGCATAACGGCAAGTTTTCACCCTCCACATGTGAGCAAAGGGCGGTGTAGCGGTTCATGTCGATGACTGAGCTTAGAGATTGTTTTAAAGCGCCTAATAGCATTGTTATATCCTTTTTCGGGTTTTGTTTATTGTATGGTGTACGGTTAAGCAAGAAATGTGTTAACTAAATGAGTTGTGTCATGGTGTTGAGATAACTTTTCGGCATCCATGTCGTTATGTTCTTCATAGATAGTTTTTAAGGTTTTGATGGTTTCATGCATCAAGGTTTCATGATGCTCAGTATTGAATTTGAACTTGTGGCACTCTTTAGCAAGGGATACACGAACTTTGAATTTTTCTAAAAATTCGATGGTTTTATTGGTGGTGTCACTTTCACATCCAAAGTAACAAACATTATCAATATGCAATGCGGTTGTTTTCAGCATTAATGGATTTTTATCAAACACAAAATAAGCAAAAATGCAGCTTTCTCGACTGTTGTAAGTAATGTAAGACTTCTCAACATTAATTGCGTCCACTGATTTAAACCAAACAACGCCATCGTCATAGGTTTCAGCATGGCTTGAGAAAAGCATATAAATTAAGGTGTCGATAATTTCTGCGGTGCTGTTGCCGATAATTAAATGATTCAGACTTGAATCACTTCCGTTTGTAAATTGGTATTGAGCGACCACTTTATTTGCAAATTTATGTGCTGCGTTATTCATTATTCATCTCCAAGTTTCGGACAATATTTTCCTAAGGTTTTATTTTAATCTGAGTCACTTCATTAGAAATTTTTCTCAAAAAAAAAGATTCTTTTTTCAAGAATCTTTTAATCAATTAAAAGCCATCGTATACGGATTAATCTAATTATCCGTAACTCGGTGAATCATCATCATTTGATTTATCCTGGTCATTTTCCTGTTCTTGCTCTTGTTCTTCCGTATTTTCAAGCTTCAGGACTAGATCGTATGGTTCAATGATACTGTCCATGACTTTTAAAAGGTAAGAGAGGTCTTGTTCCATCGGTTCTAGGTTTTCATAGTTTTCACCGACATAAAGCTCTTGATCTGTCAGTGAACGTTTAAACGCATAGTTCCAATCTGATACGGCGACCTTGCTATATACCATGGTGTAACCAGCATCATTCGCCAGCTGGTTCATCATCAGTTTTGCAGCGCGACCGTTACCCTCTTCAAAAGGGTGAGCTTCATTTAACTTGGCATAAAGCTGAGTGAACTCTTGCACAAACTGGTCTTTGTCCAAACCTTTCAGGTGGTCTTTTTCTTTAACCGCCTGTGAGAACTTATTCAGTTCATCAGGGATCAGGTTTTTATCTAGGAAATGACCGATTTCATAATTACCGTTCGGGTCGATCGCACGTTTAGAAATGTCGTCCAGACGCACTTCTCCAGCCCAATCGTAAATATGCTCAAAGATTTTTTCATGGATTTTAGAGAGGTGGTCGAGATCGTAATTGCCACGTAACGGCGAAATTTCCATTTTCGCTATTCGATGTTCCGTGATTTCTTTTTCCAGTGCCTTTTTATAGTCGCCTTGCGCTTGGCAACTGGTAGGTTGAGATAAGATGTCTTTCGCATCTAAATAAAACTCAAGTTTATCGTCCATATTGTTCTACTTATGAGTGATTGGGTTTGGTAATCCGCTGTAAGCTAGATTAGGTTGTATTCGCGATGATTAGGCTTTGTTTTTAAGTGCATTCCATTTCTTCATCAATACAGCTTCTTCCTCGTCAAATGTTGTTTGACCAGTTGCTAAGCGCTCCATACGTGCGTTTGATGATGCTTCACATGCTTTAACAATGTGAGGGGAGAACTCTTGAGCTACATTGCCTTGAGCAGAACGGTATGCAGCACGTACACGGTCTTCGTATTTCACTTCTTCAGACATATCGGTTTCCTGTATCAACAATCTGTAAATTACAATAATTGTAACCCCAAACAAGGGGGCGATTCTTGCTAAATTGCGTATAAACAATCTTATTGGTATATACCGATTAACAAAATCAAATAAGATTAAAATTCCAAAAAAACCAAATATCGTATATTAAGTATATAATTTAAGTATATACAGGAAAGTCGTTAAACATGAACGTATTCAAAACACTAAAACTATCTGCAGTTGCAATAATCTCAGTGTCTATGTCGTGCGCTGTTTTAGCTAATAGTTCTTTAAATAACCTGAATACAAACAGCTTAAAATCTGCTGTTGCGCTTTCTCCTACTGCTGAAAACAAACGTAAAGTTGAGCGTTTGCTTAACACTAAAACACCGTACCAGATTGAAACTGGTGCGGTACTTAAAAAAGTGAAGTATTCAAAACACTTTAATATGAACGTTCAGATGTCTAGCAAAACTGCAGATAAATACTCTTCTGATGAAACTGACTCTTTAAACCGCTTTGTGAATGAAAAGATTCATCCGTTTTATTGCTCTGTATTCGCCAATGCTCCAGTTAAACCAGATCTGTATGTAGACATCGTGGACAATCAGGGTAAATCATTCTTTGGAAGTGCTGAGCGTTATTCAGATACTTGCCAATAGTTTTAAGGGCTAAATATTACATAGATCTGTTAACGCCGTTTTAGGCAAAAAAATAGACCGCTTAATTGCGGTCTATTTGTTTTTATACTGGCACCTAAAACGTTATGGAAAGGTCTTAGGTAGCACCGCTGTATAGCCTACGATCTTGCGTATTTTGATCTGCATATCAAGATGCAACGGCTGTACTGTCAAACGATTGAAGTAAGACTTAATCTCGCGCATCCACGCATGGAAACGATCATCACAATGACGCATAAGCTTCTTAAGGTGATTGCGGTCAGCTTCTTGTAAGAAACTGAGTTCGCTGTCGATTGACCAAAGATCAATATCCTGATCATTTATACATAACAAGTACTGCGTATCAACGACCAATGAAGATACCAACTTGCCTTGGTCTTGCTTGTAGATCAGCTCAAAATCAACTAGTGCATCTAAAGCGCCGTTGATGTTTTCGATTTGAATGTCACGGCGTAAACGTACTGGTAGCTCCAGCAGTACAGTATTCTTATTTGACTGGTAATAATCAGCACGGACTTGGCTATCCCATGCAATATTTTCAAACATAAAATTTTGAAAAGAGGTGAGAGAATCTTCTTTTAGACCGACAACTTTTGTTTTAGATAAGATTTCAAAGTTCATAAAATTTCTCCAAATGGTGAGCATTGAGCTCATACATTCATTATATTTCACTGTACATTTTTAAAACTTTTTTCAAAAAATATAGATTGTTTTAATGCTGTCTACGTTTACATTACATAGACAATGGCAAGAAATCTAATTAAACTGACCTTGAATAAGAAATGCGTTCAAGTGATTTGTGTTTTTTTTATTCACCTTTCAATTTTAAAGAGCCAGGCGTTTTGCGTCTGGTTCTTTGCTTTCTGGTATATACCAAGCACATTTTTTTAATGTGCATTGACCAATCTCAATAATAAAGTTTCAGTTTTTAACCTTATTTATCGCTACGATTAAGCCAGTTGCTAGATGGGCTTTAAGATATGAATGCATCAAGTACAATAGCTTTAATGGCGGTATCTATTGGTTTTCCAGTGGTATTAAACTTTGACTTTGCTTTTACTTATTTAATTGGTTTTGCCTTATTTCTCTGCACGATCGCTTTAATGTTTATGATTGTTTTTATTGTTCATAATGGTGCTGTGACGGAAAAGATTAGCGCAATAGTTAAAAGGATGTTCTTTTTTGCTGGTTATTGCGCTTGTGTATTAGGTGTGGTTTTCTTTACAAGATGCCTAGTTTAGTACGTTAATATTTAATGCATATTTGCTAAATAAGTAATACCCAAACATACAGATCGCTAAAGTAACTACCGTCACTTTACGCGTTGAGTTCACAACTTCAGCACTGTCTTTCTTGCTATTAAAAATACCAACTTTGACTAACTTAAACACTGAGTCAAAAAGGGTGATGGCAAACCACGTTCCTAAAAAGTAAATCGCCATGGTCAAATATTCCTGTTTGTGTAACACATAGTTATATAAATAGACCAGTGTAGTGACCACAATTAATGAAAATGAAGCGCCATAGTGCAAGGTTTTGACGGCATTGCGATGTTGTTTTTCATTGTTGATGTTAATCGCTGCGTTCATAAAACAAAAAATTGCCAATTGTCCAATGATGACGACAATCCCCATTGCAAATAATTGGATGTTAAGACCATAAGCCTTTTTCACTAAAATTACGGCGCTTGCAAACGCAAGGAACATTAAATATATGAGATATGGCATGATTTTCTTGGTATGAAGCGATGATATTGGATGATTCTAGGCTAAGGTTCAAAAAAAAAGAAGTATGCTGGTCGCAACATACTTCCGATCTGATCAGGCTTCTACGTTCTGATTGATATAGTTTTTGTAGGCTAACTTCACTTCACTTAAAAGGGCTTCTTTCAAAACACCTTTGTCTTTTATCGTTGGATTGTGCAAACCAAGTGACGCACGGCGCTGTTTAGTGGTGTTTTTATTGGCATCTGTTACCCAAACTGAGTCGATATAATCATCAACTAAAGCATGCAATTCGTTTGGTTTTACTGCATTGTCTAAATTGGAAAGTATAGCCTTATTGGTTACGATCGCTAAACTTTCATCATATTCTCGATAGCTTGTACGTAAAGTATTCTTAAAATGAAGCAATTGATCTTCAATTTTTAATTTACCGCCATCAAGCTCGATGTCGATTACAAATGTCGTGATTTTAGATGATAGACCTAAAACACCAACTGATTTAACGCGAACAATAGTATCCATAACAACCCCAAGGTTTTGAGCAATGAGCTCAGGTAAAACGGTTAAACTTTTGTGAGATCTGCTTCAATATCTATCAGCAATTCTTTTACTGCTTTCATGTGTGGCAATAAAGTATAGGTGTTCATTTCGCTATTAAATGCACCAGCTTCAAGTTGTACACCAGCAATAAACGGCTCATTGATTAAGTTGTTGCCAATGAGATGACTTAAGCAAGCCTGTACCAGTTTGTTATTTTCTTCAGACTTAACCAGTAGGGGATACAAAACCACGAGTATTGGTAAATCACAAAACTCCATGTTGTTTGCATCAAGTAGCTGTTTAAGTGCATCCTTAATATCTTCATTGAGAACCAACAGTTCTAAACCTTTTTTCATGTCTTTATAGGCGTTATCAATGGCTACTTCGGAAAAGTAAAACCAATCGCGCTGGTCATCGAGCATGAAGCTATCTAATGCAGCGATTTTCTGTAAGATCTGCAATTGTTCAGGGTTGAACGTGCGAATCGCTGTTCCATTGATTTTATGCTGTAACAACAGCTTTAACGCCTTTTGCGCTTGATCGTTTAACTGCTGTACTTCTTGATTGAAGAAATTGCATAACTGATTCGACAGATCTACAAAGATAGAATTGTCATAGCAATCAGGTACCACGTTTTGAGTGGATAGCAACATAAAGCCATTTTCTGACAGCTCAGGATTCATATAGATACAAAGATTATGATCTTCGGTCAGCTCTGCAAAACCTTTTAAAGTGGTATATGCAATTTCATGATCAGGCAATTCAATGCCAGCATGGATATTAATGTGGAAGCTTGGGCTTTGGTCGCCGTGGTCTTGATCTGCAGTACTGATCATAGATAACAGGGTTTCCAAAAGCGCCGTATTCTTACGAATAGGCGACATAGCTTCATTAATTAAGATAAAGCTACTATTCATTAAAGTGCCTCCAAGAATAGTGAGCCCACAATATCAGTATTGAGTGGGTTAATTTCAATGAATTCGACTAGCTCCAGCGCTTTATCAACTGTGAGTTCCTTAGCGCGGAAATCAAAAAGTGTATCCACGCCAACGCCATCAATCACACCATATGAAGACATCAACTCTTCCAATTCAGGGATATTTTGATAATTTTCTTCAGCCAAGTTTTCCAAGGTCAAAAGGGCATTATCCACATGTGATTTGAACATGTGGGCAAGGAAGAAAGCTAAACGGTGCTCATGAGGTGCTCGAATGAAGAAATACTCACTATGCTCGTCATCGTTAGAATCCTGGCGTGACGCTTTAACCAAAAACAAAGGTAAATTGTCAGTACTGCCGTAAACTTCGTTAAAATCGATCGGGCAAAAATTACGGTTTAAATTCATGAGCTTTCTCCAAGTTTTAAGCTATTTGCTTGATTAGGTTTCATTATATTAAGAATATGAACGGATAAAGTTTTTTTAAAAAATACTTATTTAAGCATCCAGAAAGAATTAATAATGACGAGCGCCATTGCAGCGCTAAAAATTCAAAACCTTTTTTAATCAATTAAAAAAACATCGTTTACGTTTTTAAGCGCAACTTTAAGAGATTTCTCTCTTAAAGGCTTGGTTTATTCAAAAGTGTTGGTGTATAAGTCGGTCTTAATAAGATTAAACACATACTCGCATTCAACAACGAGACTTGCATATTCATCATCAAAACATTGTTCATCTTCAAGCATAATTTCAAGATTTAAAGGCTCAATCACTGAATAAGGGTTTTTGACGCCAGTTTCTTTGTAATTTGAAATAATGACCTGAATAGCTCCAGATGCGAAGTCACCCTCAAGCGTATGGCTAAAGTAGGAACGATTTCTTGTATCGCTGTGAGTGCTGTCGATAGGTTCTAAAGCTGTACCAAACTTGTAGGTAGTCAGCAACTCTATAACGTCTTGAGCAAATGTCGAGTTTAAAGGGGCATCACTTTTTAGGTTGAATGCAATGTCTTTAAACTGCTTCAAGATTTCTTGCTCTTTAGACTCGTTAAAGTTTTTGAAATATTCGTCAAAATTATGCTCACCATGATTCGACAAAAGTTTATGGTGGTAGTTGTATTCGTCTACCACGGTCAACAGGTCAAGTTTTTGCAATAATTCAAACTCGTCTTTTGTAATTTCTTTAAAACCCAAAACGTAAAAAGAATCACCGCTGATTTCCCAAGAGTCATAGCGAGTTTTAAAATCATGTTCTTCTAATAAGGTTTTAATGTCTTCAAGTTCTTCACTCTCATAGCTTGAATACTTAAACAGGGTGTAATTAACCAATGCCATTAAAGCTGGCACTTCTGAAATTTTCTTAGAGGCATATAAGCCGATATTAAAATCACAAATACGGATACCAATTGGTAGTGCTGATGTTTCGTTAATCGCAAGATTCATCATGAGATACTTGTGCATATTAATTTACCTAACAGGTTGAATGTATTTTTAGATTAATGGATTTAAAGTGGGAATAACTTATGCTTAAAAATTAGAATAGCCATGGAATAAGTTGAATATTTTAATCAATTAAAACTACCGTATGCGGTTGTAAACAAAACGCACTGGTGTATATTTGATATATCCAAATTTTCGAGATTAGTTATGGAAGTTGAAAACCTAAGTAAAGACCAGTTAGAAGACCTAATTAAAAAGGCACAAAACCAAATTGTTGTAGTAGAGAATAAGAAACTTGATGACGGTTATCTCAAAATGTTTGAGATCGCAAAAGAATTAGGCTTAACTATTCTTGAATTAAATGAGCACGGCGAAAATCGTAAATTAAATAAAAAGCCAGTGGTTAAAGCAGATCCTAAATATCGCAACCCGAATAACCACAAAGAAGTGTGGGCCGGTCGTGGTAAACGTCCATCCTGGTTAAATCGTGAGATTGAATCTGGAAAAACATTAGAAAGTTTTCTTATCGTATAAATATTAAAAGGGCTTAATTGATTTAAGCCCTTTTTTTAAATGCCATTGTCAGTGTTGTTTAGAGCAGGTGCGCGACTACTTAACAAAGTTCAGCTTTGATGTGTTCTAACACATCATCTTCAACACCCTCATTAGAAAATGCTTCAATGAATTCATTCAGGTTTTCATTGCTTAATGGCAAACTTCCGTATTGATCTACTGCAATCATTTGTGAGTTATGCACCAGATATTCAATACTGCAGTCAACAGAACAAAAGGTTTCTTGAATTACATCATTCACCTGATGGCCAGACTTTTTATCGTTAGTATCAATATCACTATTACAGTGAGGGCAACTAAATAATCCCATTACGCAACTCCTTTCTCAATTAAGCTAATTACACCGTGTTCTAATTGATCATCAAACCAGTGCCAGATAATGAAGCGGTCTGTACCTTTGCCCCATAGATGAAAGTCTTCTTCGATTTCATCATCATTGTTTATCGGGGTGTTGCCAAACTCTTCCCATAATGTTGTATAGGTTTTGCCTTGCAAGCTTAATACGCCATTTTCAGAATTTGCTTCAAACCAATCTAGGATCTGATAGCGATATGCACCTTTATTCCAGATATGGAATTCGCATGGTAGGGAATTAGATTCATCAAATTGAATCTGCTGTAATTCACCCCATAACTGGTCTATTGATTTGGCCATGCTTTATAACTCCTTGCTTAATAATTTAATTTTAATAAATAAAAGCGCTCAAAAACTTTTCTTAAAAAATATATAAAATCTGCTAATAATTTCTTTTGGAAAAATACTATCTAAGCAAAACTATTGTTATTATCGAGTGAGCTTATTAAGAGGTTTAAGCATGAATCTAGATAAAAACGAAAAAGAAATTCTTGTTTGACCAACCCAAAAAAAAGAGCCTTAGGGCTCTTTCTATTTTTAGGTGGCTTTTTCTTTAGGCACACCGCCAACAATCTGAAATGGTATCCAATGGTTAACCCATTTTTCTTTGGTACCACGTTTGCCCAACCAGTAAAAGTTCCAGTGAGGAATCCGTGGATGTGGTTTTTTGGTACCTTTGTAGTTGCCAGACTTTAGATCTTCATCGCGCTTTAGGATCGCTTCATTGATCTTTTTATTTGTTTCGGTACCAACAATAGTCGGCTTGTACTTATTGGCCTCAAATAAACGCAATTCACGCTTAATCAGCTCTAATTTAGGCCTGGCTTGTGTTGTTTCTGGTGTTAATGGTCTGAGATCTGGTTCTTTTTGGCTGAACCATAGAATCAAATTGATTAGCTTCTTCTGCAGTTCCATGAACGTGTTAATTTCTTGTTCATCAGGCAAGTTCTTTTCATCAAAAAACGTATCAATGAAATCGGTCATGCAGTCCTCAACAGTTGATTCAAAATCATCATCATCAGGGAAGTGCATGGTAATGGTTTTTGCTAAGCCAGTATCGGTATATACCGTGGTAAATAGCACCTTGCGATCGTTCAACGTGTTTTTCGCAAAAATAACACCGACCACTTGTTCATTTTGCACGTAGAGATTGGCATTGTCGGTTTGAACGTAGATCGCAATATCAGGTAGGTTTAATAGGAAACCGGGGATACTGCGGTTGTATTCGGTCTTTACAAGCATTTGAATGACTTGATCTTCAAACCGATAAATATTTTTGGTTAGGCTCCATGAGCCAAGGGTAATGATTTCACCAATGTTGCAAGGTAGCTGATTGATAAATGAGAGTGGGATTTCTTGGCCAGTGGCTTGAACACCCATAATGGTACTGGTGCGTTTCATTCGTTCACGCCAGATAGGATCTCGACAATCTAGTGCAGCATATGTCCATTCATCACCACTGATTAGGCATTCGTGCGGATCTTTACTGTTTTGTCGTGCGATCGCATAAGCTTCTACACGTTTCATTAAGCCATTGAGGTTAAACTTCACATGTTCTAATCGCGCTGTGATGACTTTAAGTGGTATTCCTATCTTTGGATCTAAATCTTTATTTCTCATGTTGAGCAACCAGGATCTACATCAGATCAATATCTGAAAAATTTCGTTTAAAAAAGGACTTTAAAAGTCCTTTCGATTAGGCGTGAGCACTATTATTACAAGGCGGTGTAAACAAAGTACCATCTAAGCGGATCATTCCAAAGCCGTAGGTTTTATCACGACCAATACCATTGAGCCATGCTGTTTTAAATATCTCTAAATCCCCAACAGTCGCACTAAATGAAATATCTATGGTCTGGACTGGAATATTCAAAATGCTGAGCTGTGGTCCACATTGTTGCTCAATTATAGTGACATCCAATAGACCTTTGCTACTAAGAGCGTTTTTGGTGAATTCGGCTGCTTCATCTCCAGTTAGATTTTTACGCTTCTTACCTGAATTGCCTTTGGGTTTTTCGCCGTGGACCGAAATGTATTCTTCAATTTCTTGGCGGTTAAAGCTACATTCACGGTTAAGAGGAACCATGATTTTTCCAGTGATTTGCTGACCGTGCGAAATTTCAATGTATTCTTTGGCCATTGGGATTTTGACGTCCGATACGCACGTTCTTAAATAGATGTGCTTGCCATCTGTAAAAAATATGACTTTTGCGGAACAGAATGTCTCGACCTTATTTCGTTTAAACATTTCTCTAAAAATGTACTTGAACAAGTTCTTTTCATTTTCAGGATGTGTAAGGGCAAAACAATTGGCTGTTAGTTTTATGTTATTCAGACTCATTTCGATATCCAGTTTTCTATAAACAGCATTATTAAGAACCATTGCCTTTAAATAGCGCCTTATTGACAATAAGGGTATTATTCAGCATTTATAAACGCTAAAAGTAACTTCTATGTGCATTTAACAAAAGTGGCTTATAATATACTTAAAACCCTCAAAATTGATATAGGAACACCAGTTTTGTGTGGAAGTAAAGCGTAACACTCATATTATGAAAACCAACCACAATTTATTAAACCTACACTTTAATGATACTTATTTTTTGTGTTGTAATTTTTTATTAAAAAAATATATGCTTTGCTGATTATTTTAAACTATTGACTGTATTTTAAGCTGTGCGTAAACTTTAAGCGTTGTTTTGTACAATCCACACCTAGTTTGATCCTGTTTGGACGACTGAAAAATGAACATAAAGAATAGAACTACGTTGCAGTTTTATAAAGAACTGCAGTTGGTGTATGACCGTTTCAATGAAAGGCTATTCAAAAATGAATTACCAGATTGTTTGATTACGCTTCAACGTATCAACAAAAATACCGGTTATTGGTCTGAGAATAGATTTGCTTCGACAGAAGATGATACGGCGTATACGCACGAACTGGCCCTTAACCCTGATTACTTTGGCACCCAACCATTGCTTAACATTTTTAAATGCTATGCACATGAGATGTGTCATATGAAACAAAGCATTTTTGGTGAGCCATCTAAACGCTCATATCACAATGCTGAGTTTGCGACATTTATGCTTGAGATCGGTTTGATTATGACTGATGACGGCACAAAAGAAGGTCGCACGACAGGCGAGAAGATGACCGAAATCGTTGTACCTGATGGCTTGTTTATTCAAGTGTGCAATGAGCTTGTCGATGAAGGGCGTATCATCAAATGGTATGACAAGTACGCACCCAAAACGATTTCCAGTCTTGAAATGATTCAAGAGCAAGTGCAGTTGTTGGAGTCCATTCCGACTGCTTCTCCAAAGCTATTTCATATTGCCTTACTTGGCAATGAAATCAATTCAGCTTTGAAATCACCTAAAAAAGAGAAGCCAGTTGCCGAACCGTCAAAAGCACCAGATACCCTCACTGGATATGCCATCCCAACAAGTGATGAAGAAGAGGAACCGACTCCCACTACAATGAATCCCTTTGATGTAGCGATCGGACTAATCGACATATCAAATACCGCTGCAAACCTTGGCGGTTATTATCCAACGGCTTTTGATGAAGATCCGCTAGATGATGACGACCAACCAATACCAGAACCTAAGGTTGTTAAACTTTATAAGGGTGAACAACCAAACGGCGATGATAACGAGTTTTTTGTACTCAAAGAAACTATGATCGGTGAAACACTCTATCAAGAGCTTGGTTCAGCCAATTTTGAAGAGCCTGAGCCTAAGAAACAGACTAGGGCATCTTTTGCGTGTCCTGAGTGTGGCCGTGGTGCAACGTGTAGTCCTACTTTTAGATTGTCGTGTACTGAATGTGAAGTTGAACTGGTACCGTCAAAATCCATTGATAAAAGCCAGGTGAAGAAAAACAAAAAGGCTGCTAAAGCTGACCAAGGGGATGCAGAATGAAAACGATTGAAGAGCTTGGAATTCTGTTTTCTTCACACAAATACCGTTTTTATAACGAAAAAGACTTACAACTCGCGATTGAGCAAATGTTTATTGCCAATGAGATTCCGTATGAACGTGAGGTTCGTCTATCAAATAAAGACATCATTGATTTTACTGTTGAGCTTGATGTCGGCAAGGTGGGTGTTGAATTAAAAATAGATGGTGCACGTAACGCATTATTGCGTCAGATCAATCGTTATTTAAGCCATGACAGCATAAAAGCGCTCTATGTGGTTGGTACACCGTATTGGGTGAATAACATTCCAATCCAACTGAACAATAAATTTATTTACCGCCATCGTATTTTAGTGGGGGTCTTCTAATGTATAAATCTTACGGCACCATTTCTCGTCAAGAAAAAAACTGGCACATTGAATGTGAACCACATGTTAAAACACGACTTAAGCGTGTATTCCCAAAAGTCAGCCAACATGCATCAAAATTTATTGAGTTAAGCGATACGCCGTCTAATTGTCACGACCTACTTTGGTTTATTGAACGTTATCCAATGCGTGTTGATGATCTTAAATACATGAAAGCGCAATCTAAGGCTTATGTGTCGCTAAAAGAAGATATTTTGGATGTGATGGACTATAAACGTCCGATCAAAACATTTGATCTTGCTGTGCCTCCATATGAGTATCAAAGAGCAGCTGCAGATCTACTACTTAATGTTAAAGGTTTGCTCTTGGGGGATGATTTGGGCCTTGGCAAAACAGCGAGTGGAATATGTCCGATGATTCTACCTGAATCGCTCCCGGCGCTTTTTGTGACAATGACACATCTTCCAATGCAAATTAAGAATGAAATTGAACGCTTTGCTCCGCACCTAAAATGTCACATCCTAAAGAAAGCATCGCCTTATCCATTGCACAAAGAGGGTGAAGCAGCACCCGATGTCATTATCACCAGTTATTCAAAGTTGAACGGTTGGGCTGAATATCTTGCCGGAAAGATTAAGTACGTAGTGTTTGACGAGATCCAAGAGTTACGGACTGGCTATACATCGCAAAAGTATTCCGCTGCTAAACTCATTAGTGACCAAGCTGAATTACGCCTCGGTCTATCAGCTACACCGATTTATAACTACGGTGATGAATTCTACAACATCATTGAAATATTGCGTCCAGATAGCTTAGGTACCGCTACTGAATTCGCTCGTGAGTGGTGTTCACAAGAAAAACGTATTAATGATCCTAAAGCGTTTGGGATGTTTTTACGTGATGAAGGTCTAATGTTGCGCCGTACTCGAGCAGATGTAAATCGAGAGTTACCGCCAGTACAAATCATCCCTCAATATGTCGAAAGCGATCCTAAAGTACTGGATCAAATTAAGGGCAAGGCAATGGAACTGGCAAAAGTAATTTTAAGCTCTACTCAGGAATTCCAAGGGCAAAAGCTTCGTGCGACAGAAGAATTCAATATTATGATGCGCCAAGCAACAGGTATCGCCAAAGCGCCGTATGTCGCTGAGTTCGTGCGTATGCTTGTTGAGTCTGGTGAATCAGTCATGCTTTATGGTTGGCATCGAGATGTGTACAACATTTGGCTAGAACGCTTGGCTGAATTCAATCCTGTTATGTATACAGGTACGGAAGGACCTGCAGCTAAGGAACGTTCTAAACAAGCATTCTTGAATGATGAAAGCAAAGTCTTCATTAGTTCATTACGTTCATCTGCCGGGCTTGATGGCTTGCAGTACCACTCAAAATGCAAAACATTTGTGTTTGGTGAGTTGGATTGGTCGCCTGGTGTTCATGATCAATGTATTGGTCGCTTAGACCGTGACGGTCAAATCAAACAGATCTCGGCATATTACTTGTTGGCTGATTCGGGTTCAGATCCAATTATTTCTGATGTCTTAGGCATCAAAAAAGGCCAGTTGGAAGGAGTTAAAAACCCGAATGGCGAATTATTTGAACATTTAATTACGGACGGTGGCGGTATCAAGCGCTTAGCCGAACACATACTGAATAAGAAAGTAGCTTAAGAGAAACTTTATGACTGAACTTTACCTAGCTTGTTTTAGAGATAATGTCGGCTCAAATATTGGGTGGCCTGGTTTTAGTTGATCAAGCGCACGTATATACTTTAGAGCAAGCTCAGGTAGTATGGGATAACGCACGGTCCATAGATCAACCGATCGCCGTGCACCACGTTCGCAAACATATAGTATGAAAGGTGGACTATCAATATATCCCCTCGATCTCACAAATAGATGATCCTTATATCAAGTATGTGGCGCTTGAAAAGGATAATTTAGGTTTATTGTGCGATGGAAATTACGTCTTTTGGTTGGGCTTTGCCACGGGCAAAACCAGTACAGATCTTCCTTCTGCTACAAAACTTCGGTATGGCCAGGCCCTTTCGTTAAAAGATCGTTATATTCTTCTTCCTTTTGATATAGCCGATGCACATAAACGACCATGGTGCTATTTATGAATATTGAAATGCTTTTGTGTATGTCCAACTTAAATTGACCAACAAATTAGGTTCTTTATCCATAGCGAATAGATCTGAATAAACATTAAAGTTTTTACCCAAAAATGCATTGTGTAAGAAGTGAATAAGGTCTAGATCCACGTAGTTAACCGTAGACACAATCTTTAAGTATTCAGACAAAGCTTTAAACATCGATGTTAGCTCTGCGATGGCACGGCTAAACCGCTGTTCTGATTTATGCTCTCTATATTTTTCAAAGCCATTTTTCAAAATCCTTTTGAGCTCTGCATCATCAAATGGAATATTTGAATAAAACTCACCAGTACTAAGATCTCCAAAATTAGACATAAAGTTATCAATCACGGGTAATTTACGTTCTAGAGATAAGCGCTGCGTTGATCTGATTAATTTAATGAATGAATAGAAAAACGGTAAGAAGCGTCTGTAGTAATCATAAATGACCTCTGCAAGCTTACGATCGCGAACATCAGCATTGATGGCTACACATTTAGGATATTGCGTAACAAAATTGGGTTTCTGCAGATAAATGGTTAGGTCCTTAAACACCTCAGCACCATTTAGGCGATTAGATTTAAGAAATGACCAATCTACCAAGTCATAATCAACTGCACGAATCTCTCTTAGATTTAATTCATCAAACTTAAAGTTGAGTAGGCGTAGGTAATCTACAAAATTAGCCAAGTACCATGGCTGAGTTTTATTGATGTTGTATTCAGGATGACTATCAATGTCCAAGTGATTTAATAAATTGGTCCACGACTTGTCAATTCCAGCCAAATTAACTTGTTTGTCTATTCGATCAGGGGTAAGCATAGTAATCCCAATTGTATATACTAATTCGTAAGAAATTAGATACATTGTATCAATAATTCCTAGAATAAATATTCTTTTAAATTTTTTATCAATTCTAATTCGCCACACAACAAAAATGCTTATTTACTGAGCTAAAAACTTATATCCAATTATTTAAAACCCTATATAATTATTTTAATACTCTAATTCGAGTGAGTTGTTATGATTAGTGATCCAATCGAAATCGCAAAATTAAAACAAAGCATCTTAGATTTAAGAAACAATATTTTTCCTCCACAAAACCTTTTAACGGTTGATGGATTACCAATTTATTATGGTGAGAAAAAGTTTGTTGATGAATATCTTGCACAATGGATGGACTTTTATCAAAAAGCATTAGAACTTTCTAATCCTTTTGGTGATCCTATTGATTTGTCCGAAATAAATGAAATTCATTTGCCTGTGCATTTTAATTTGCCCGTGTTTGCTCGTAATGTCACTCGCATGATTTTAAATAAAACACTGGCCAAGGAATCTATTACTTTTCGTTCAAGTGCAGATCTGTTTGAGAAGTGTGGATACTTCAATCGTGAATATACGGATTTAATTTATGAGTACTTTGATCGTGATGAAGATAACGTATTGGTCGGGCATCGACCGTATAACGATATTCGTGCGTACTTGTTTTATGCCGGCGATGAAGAGCGTCATCGCACGAGATTTTATAACTCAGGCCTGGTGCTCGGTTATCCCGAAGGTTGGAATAGCATTGAGATCTTAGATAATCGTAACAACACCCGAAAACAGCGTAGTGATGCTTATACAAACCCTTTAGCGAAAAATAACACATGGTTCATCTACAAGAAGCTGTAATTAGCCAAAGCGCCGTGCGAGATCGCAATAGAGCCTTGGATCTATTGAAGTGGATCGCGATTGTGACCATGGTTATTGACCACGCATCAATATTATTTCCTCAATATAATCTGTTGTTGAGGACGATTGGCCGTTGGGCTTTTCCTATTTTTTGTATCATGCTTGCATTCAATTTGAACCAAGCTATTTCTAAAAAGAAAACCCATACATTAAAAAACTATTTTAAAAATTTGGCGTTGTTTTGTGTGCTATCAGAAGTACCGTATCAACTATTCAACCAAGAGCCATTTACAACACTGAACGTCATGCCTACGTTGCTTTTAGGATTTTTGCTTGTTGTATTGGGGGAATCTAAACATAAATATGCAACGCTGCAGTTTGTCTCTCTGTTAGTCGTGACCACATTGCTATCTAATTTTATTATGTATAGCGTGTGGGGCGTTTTATTAATTGTATTCCTGTATTTATTCTTTAAAACAACCAACGTTCGTTCTAAGAAATACTTTTTAATGATCAGCGTCTTGCTCACTTCATTGGCCAACATTTTCAACTGGTTGATTGGTGGCTACTATACGGATATGACTACATATTCTTTGGCATTCTCATTTGCTGTCAGTAGCGCCATTGCAACGTATATTGGTGCACAATTCCTACTGAAAGGACAGCACATGAATATACCTTTTGAATTACCGCCAGTGGGGAAGTGGGCGTACTGGTTCTATCCAGTACATCTCGTAATCATTTGGATTCTTTTTAAATTTGCATAATAAATTTAGGCACAAAAAAAGCACCAAAGTATTTACGACTAAGGTGCTTTTTTATTGCTTAATCAGCGTTATTCGCTAGATCCAGCATCTAAACCGAATGAGCTAATTTCTTGCTGTCTTTCTTGCTCAGCTGCTTGTTCTGGTGAAGCTTGTGGAGTAGGTGCACCAGCTTGGTTATTTTGTTGATCATATTGATTCAGCAATTGCTTTAATGCTTCAGGATCTTGAGCAATTTGATTCGCAATTTCTAATGTTGGGTCCTGTTGTTTTTTACCAGCAACATAACCAAAAATAGCCAAACCAATGAAAGCAGCGAAGAAAGTGGCAAGTACGATCAGTACAAACTTACCAATAACGCTACCTTTGAAGCGTTCAAACCAAGTTTCATCTTCATAGTGGTAAGGTTGGTTAATGTTTTGGCAACCATCACTAAATGCATCCATCCACGCATTACGAACCAATTGTTTAATTTGTTCTGTTTGCGGTAAATGACCTTTTTTAGCCACGTTTACCTTGATTTTTGGCTCTGCTAATACAAAACGTTTTTCTTCACCATTACCTAGTGTATTAACGAGCTCTACGGTACCAGAACAAGTGAAATAACGACCAACATCATTGTTTTCTAAAGTATCAAAACCACTGATTTGTATTGTTAACTCTTTAAGATCGGCATTCGGGATTTTTATATTTTTAGGTTGACGATTCAAATCTTCAGAATCCGTATCAACTGAGATTGTTAAAAGGTCATTGTTACTAAAAATTGAAACAAGAGGGTCGTGAGATAGAATGTCTTTTTGCTTCTTAATTAAACTCACAATGTATCACCAGTTAAAATAGAAATTAAAAGTATTATATTTTAAAAAAGGGTTTTAGTGATAGTTTATTTTATGTTTAACGTAAAAAAGCCACTTTTAAGAAAGTGGCTTTTAGGTTTAAGGGTGATAGTTATTATTTATAAAATATTCCTTTTTAATTCTCTTAATCTCCATGCCTTTGTCTAAAAGCAATTTAAACTCATTAAAATCATCACGCATAAGCTTATGAACCTTTAATGATTTTTGACTCTTAGCTTTGATAGCACTGTTGTATTGTACTGCAGCAACCAGATCGTAATGCTTATTAAGATCCAAACCATAAAGTGATGTTAATTTTTCAGAAATATAATCAAATATAACGGTCAAACAGATGACCTTATTGTTAGTGTTAGTCAGTATCTCTTCTGGAAATTCATTATTTCCCGAAGCTGCACTGGCTAAACGTGCCCATTCTGTCATGGGTAGGGAACCATCTTCACCAATCACGTTGATTAAGTTGTTTAAAAAGATAAAGCGGTGATTAAAAAACTTCACTTTGCTTTTTTGCAAAATTCTAAATGTATAAACGTTTGCCCAATACACAACATAGTTTTTAATCTTTAGACCATTGATTGAGTCTTGCGTTAATAAATCTTCATTGGTGATGCCATGATATTGAGTTGCTTCTTCAGTGACTTGTTTTTTTGGCTTCCAGTAGCTCTCTTCAGCATTATAAAGATACTGAGCCTGTTCTATTGATGATGTGCGGCACTTTTTAATACGCGTCAAAATAGACGACTTAATAATGTCAGGCACATCAACTGGATTCTTGACTTTGGCGGTAAATTCCAGTGTGAGGAAACATAATGGTGCTGGCATAGCTTGGCCTTTCTAATATCCCTTAATTTATAACTTAAAACGTTCTATTTTCTGAATTGATATTCGCGAAATAAGGAACTAATTGCTTTTCTCGGTCATGAATGTATGCAGTTGATGACATATCCAATACCGCACCTGGTACATAAGTTAGGTTTAGATTGATATTTTCACCGTTACCATCGATCAAGACGCCATTAAACCGCGCTTTGTCTGGATCTCCTTTTACAAATAGCTGTTGGCCAACATAACCGGACAAGCTATTGATATAGAGGTTTTTCATTTTTTCCGAAGATTGCAAAGCATTTATATAGAGAAGATCCATAATTTTTTCTTCTCCATTTTGATTTCTAATTTTTACTGTTTTTGGACCAACAACATCCACAATTGTAGCAATCCATAAGTCATGATGTTCAACTTCCCAACCATTGTAGCGACTTTCAATCCAATCGGGGCTTAAGAGTCTTGGCTTAAAGGGGTAGGAGTAGATTTTGAATATTAAGATCGAAACCACAATTATGATTGGCAAGCCAAAACATATTTTTATTTTATGTTTCTTAAAAGCACTGTTAAACATAACCGTATATACCAAAAAATTTAAAATCATTTTAACTTAAAATAATAAGTTTGTATTGGTTAAAACCATTGATATATCAATTATTCATCACTGTTATAGGTATAACCATCATCACTACTGCGATCTTTACCTACTAATAATTCTTCAATACGCTTAGCTTCAGCTATTGTTCTGAGTGCATTTTCCTTTTTTTCTTGTCGTTCTGTATTTTCACGAATCGCTTCAAGAATCTCAGGAGATAAGGCCTTTTCAGGTTGTTGTTCTTGGGCTTCAGGCTCGGAAGTACTTGCTTCTTCAGCCTTTATAGGTTGGTCTTTTTTCTTAGGATCTACCAAGTCATAAAACACAAGTTCTTTTGATTCACTCGTTGCGGATTCGTCTAAAAACTTCTTTTCTTGACCTTTTAATGGATCTTGTTCATTTGGAGTATTAGAGTTATTACAGGCACTTAAAAGGGTGGAAATTAAAATAACCGTTGCGAAGTTAAAAAGGGTTTTAGACACGTTGAAAATCCTTTAATATAATAACGTATTCTACATAATAAAAGTCCGTAGGTAAAAGTATGTCTTCAGATAAAAATAGTTCTGATAGTGCTACACAAAAGGTAAATATTACCAATGAGGTTTTAGATGAAGCTGCCATTAAACAGGCAATTGAAGCTAATCAACCCCGTAAATCAGGTATTTTAAAGCGAGTCTTTTTTGATTTCGGGCGTAAAAGCCACTGGAGTTCAGCTAGAAAAGGGTTTTTACCGCATTTATCTAATATTAGATCAATGCTGTCGCCAACATGCCCCGAATGCGGTAAATCGATTTTAATGCATGACAACAGGATTCCACGTTCTTATAAAGGCAACGTGAATTGGGTATGTGCACACCCTTTATGTGAATATGAAATTGTCGCACCTAACAATTTTAAACAACTGAAAAAACTCATTGCTAATACTCACTACCCAAGAGGGCAAGAACGTTTAGCTTCAATGAGTAATGATGAAATAGACAAGCTTATTAAAAACCATCAGTTTTCTTCTTATTTGTATTTAGCATTATCTATGTTTACAGGCTTGTACGTAGTTTATATGTTCTTTAAAGCGCTATATCCAATGCTTGTTGTACCAGGTGTATTATTGGTGTTTTATCTATACATGGTTAGCATCAATTCAGCTTATCGTGCATGGCAAGTCCGTACTGGTCTTTTATTCTTACCGAATTCGCCATTCTTGGCATGGTTCCGCTATGCGCCAAAAAAATATAGCTTATCGTGGTATGACGGCAAAAACCCATTGCCAGTTGAAACACTGAATAAGTTAGCTGACCGTAAACAGCACCTAATCGACAATTTCAACAACAACGATAAAGGTGCTGATTAATATGCTGTTAAAACCAACGCTATTTGCGACTCTATTAGGATCAAGCGTTGCTTATGCTCAATTGCCTCAAAGTTCTGAGGCTCTAGGTTCATATGCAAACCATGTCAATTCTAATGGATCAAGTACACCATATCGACCATTTCAGGTCATGACCAACACTCAGCAAGAAACGGCGCCAGCAAAGCAAAGAGGCTTTACGAGTCGTTACTTGGGCGTGAAGTACACACCGAAAAAAACTGAAGAAACTTCGACTAGCACTGAGCGCACGGCAGTTGCACAAAATGGACCACAACCTAGTGGCCAGCAAGCACCAGCACCACAACAACAACCCGTTCGCCAGAATATCCGTCCTGTTACTTATACCTATCCAACTACGCAATACAATCAAGCGAGTGCATCTTACGATCAAACCGTACCGGGTAGAGTCGCTACTTTGAGTTGTGTTATTCATGCTGCGCGGTCAGAAGGTGTTCCGCTGTATGTTTTATTGGGTATACATAGCAAAGAGCGTGGTACCAATGGACAAACAGTGCAAAACAAAAACCTTTCATTGGATATGGGGCAATTCCAAATCAATACCATACACTTTAAACGTGGCGGTATGTTTGAAAGTTATAACAGCCATTATGTGCGTACTGATGGATGTCTGAATGCGCGACTTGCAGCCAAGATCTTGCGAAATCGATTAGCCACAAAACCGTCAACCGATTTTTGGGTTAGAGCAGCTGCTTACCATTCATGGACGCCATCTTTTAATGCGATATATCGCAATGGCACGGCGAAACAACCTGGTTTAGTTGCGTATGCACTTCAATGGAAAAACTGGCTTGAGAGAAAGGGGATAAATCCTAACTAATCAGCTAAATATATTTTTTAAGAAAAAAATTCCAGTTATGTAATGCGATATAATTTACCTATTCTTTACCCACTAAGGATTCAAAATGAACCTTAATACAACTTTAAAAAGTTTAGCTTTAACCTTATCCATGTCTGTTGTTGCTACTGCAGCTCAAGCCGATTTTGTTGGCAAAGTTGTACGTATTTCTGACGGCGACACTATCACCGTTTTAAACAACAACAATGAGCAGATCCGTGTTCGCTTCAACCAGATTGATGCACCAGAAAAGAGTCAAGCTTTTGGTCAGAAATCGCGTCAGAACATCAGTTTCTTGCATGAAACGATTGTGTATGTGCAAGAAAATAGTAAGGACCGCTACGGTCGTACTCTTGGTACCATTTTTCAGATGCGTACAAACCAAGTGCCTAACTTAAACATCGTGAATAGTGTTAACTATAAGCAAGTTAAAGATGGCTATGCATGGGCTTATCGTGAATATCTCAAAGATAAAATTATTTTGAGTGCTGAAAGCAACGCACGTTCTCAACGCCTTGGTTTATGGGCTGATCCAAACCCTGTTTATCCAAGCCAGTACCGTCACAATAAGTAATATTGATGAACGGTGAATTAAATACCGCTAAAGCCGTAGCGGTATTAAATAAATATGTACTGCAACAACAATGTGGTAATCGTATGGAACTGCAGTTTTTCAGTGAAGAACTGCAAGCTCAGATTGAAGCTCTCAGCTTGGCTTCTGTACGAAATGAGTTGGTTACTCAGTTGGCAAATTTGGGAAAATGTCTTTGTGATGAAAAGTTGGTGAATTGTTCAGCCAACGCAAATTACTCAGAAGTGGCAATAGATTTCCTTGAAATGCACTTAGAGTCGCTGGAAGGGCGACAGTTCAAAGAAGGTTTTATATGACATCTATTGTCATATCCACGGAATCCAATTAATCACCAAAACAGAACAAGCCACTAAGCTATTTAGTGGTTTTTTAATGGGTTAAATTAAATATTTTCATCATTCTTATAGATATAAAATAAATAAATAGTTGATAATAGGTTATTAATTTAAACCTATAATTGTGATTTTTATGCCTTTACTCGATTGGGTTAATCGTAACCAAGCCGAAGAAACAGCAAGCCAAGTTCCATTCCATCTTTTAAAATTCCAGAAATCATTTGGTGATACCGATACAGCCAAAGAAAACCTTATTATTCAGGGTGATAATCTACAAATCTTAAAATCTTTACTACCTTTATATGGCGGTAAGGTTAAATGTGTTTTTATTGATCCACCGTATAACAGTCAATCAGCTTTTGAGCACTATGATGATAAATTAGAACACGCTCAATGGCTTACAATGATGTATCCACGTTTGCAATTACTAAAGGAGCTTTTAACTGAAGATGGTTCTATTTGGATTACTCTTGATGATAACGAATCACATTATTTAAAGGTCATGTGTGACGAAATCTTTGGAAGAAAAAACTTTGTAGCAAACATCGTATGGCAAAAAAGATATTCGAGAGAAAACCGTGAAGCTATTGGAGATGCTCACGACCACTTGCTTGTATATGCTAAAAACTCAATGGAGTTTAAAAAAGTTCGTAATCTAGTTCCTATGAATGAAACGCAAGCAAAAGTATATAAAAACCCAAATAATGATCCTAAAGGCAGATGGCGTGGTATTCCTATGACAGCGCAAGCTGGACATGCTACACCAGAGCAATTTTATGAAATTGTGAGCCCATCAGGTAAATCTTTCAGACCTCCAGAGGGAAGGTGTTGGGGTGTTTCAAGAGCAACATATGATAGATTGTTAGAAGAAGGGCGAATATATTTTGGTAAAAATGGTGATTCACAACCTAATATTATTAGATACTTATCTGAAGTTAAAGGTGTAGTGCCTTGGACTTGGTGGAACCATGAAGATCATGGACATACCGATGAGGCAAAAAAAGAAAGTCAACTTTTGTATGGAAAAGATGAAACATTCTCTAGCCCAAAACCTGAAAGATTGATGGAAAAAATACTCTATATTGCGACAAATAAAGGGGATATGGTTCTTGATTCATTTTTAGGTTCAGCGACTACCGCCGCTGTAGCTCACAAAATGGAAAGACACTACATTGGTATCGAAATGGGTGATCATGCTCAAACTCACGTTATCCCGCGTTTAGAAAAAGTCATTGAAGGTGAGCAAGGTGGCATATCTAAATCCGTGGAGTGGCAAGGTGGTGGAGGTTTTAGTTTTTATAAACTAGGCAACGCCGTTTTTGATGATCAGGGATTTTTAAATTCTGATGTTAAGTTTATGGACCTAGCTAGTTATATTTGGTGGCTCGAAACTAAATCAGCATTCAATAGTGCTGTAAGCCTTGAGAGTCCATTCTTAGGTGTTCATGACGGCGTATCTTATTTCTTACTATATAACGGCATTTTAGGTGATAGACGGCCTAATAGTGGGAATGTACTCACACATTCTATATTAAACTTCCTCAATGATTGCCATACCAGTGAAGGTAAGCGTGTGATTATTGGTGAAGCATCACGACTAGGTAAAACCAAATTAGATGAATTAAATATTGAGTTTAAACAGATTCCATATTCGTTATATGGCAATTAATACGTAAGGTTCCTCATGACTTTTCAATTAAAAAACTATCAAAGCCAGTCTTTACAATCTTTAGAGAACTACCTAACTTTAGCTGCCTCATTAGGTGCTGAAAAAGCTTTTAATAAGTGTGTCGGTGAAGACATTAAATATAATGATCGCTTAGATGGAATTCCTAGTGTATGTCTACGCGTACCAACTGGAGGGGGTAAAACCGTACTTGCTTCACATAGTATTGCGATTGCTGCGCGTAACTACGTAAATACAGATTCTCCAATTGTACTATGGCTTGTACCAACAGATATGATTCGCCAACAAACACTTTTGGCGTTATCTGATGCTACACATCCATATAGAAAAGCATTACAAGGGTATTACGGCGATCGCATCAAAGTATGTGACATTGAAAGTCTACAAACTTTGAACAAGCATGATGTGAATCAATCATGCATTGTGATTGTGACAACGATTCAAGCGTTCAATATCGACAAGGAAAAGACTTATCAACGCAATGCTTATGCATTTGATGAATCATTAAGTGAACATTTTACGAGCCTTACTGACTTCCAAACTGAAGGCATGGATCGAGTATCAGAAGATACTTTGAAATATCAAACATTTCTAACGCAACGTGATATAGGCCGTGTAAAGCATTCCTTGGTTAACTTTTTTCATTTACATAGACCGATCATCATTGTCGATGAAGCTCATAAGAACCGGGGTGGTAAAACGTTTTTTACTACATTAAAAACGTTGAATCCAAGTTGTTTGATTGAGCTTACAGCTACTCCAAAAGACAATAATGTGCTTTATTCAGTATCGGCAGCAGAATTAAAATCAGAAGAGATGATTAAACTTCCTGTAGTTCTGACTGAACATACTGGTAGTTGGCAAGATTGTATTCGCGATGCGCTAATACAACGCCAGAAACTAGAAGTACTGGCACAAAATGAAAGGGAATATATCCGACCAATATTGCTAATACAAGCTCAGGATAAAAATGGTGATGCTAATGTAAATGTTGTTAAAGAACATTTATTAAGTGAATATGAAAATATTACTAACGACTGGATTGCTATTTCTACTGGTGGTACCAAAGAGCTTGAAGATGAAAATCTATTTAGCCCTAAAAGCAAAGTCAAGATTGTAATCACTGTAGAGGCATTAAAGGAAGGTTGGGATTGTTCTTTTGCATACGTGTTAGCAAGTTTGCAAAACATAAATTCTGCAACTGATGTTGAGCAATTATTAGGCCGTGTTTTACGGATGCCATACGCTAAACTGCGTCAAAATGACGAGTTAAATAAAGCGTATGCTCATGTCATTTCGAGTTCTATTGCACAAGCTACGATGTTACTTAAAGATCGCATGATTCAAAATATGGGGTTTGAGAAGTGGGAGGCTGATGCAACAATTGTCGCTAAACCTCAGTACAATCTTGGGCTTGGAGGCGATGGTACAGCAACGAAACAAAAGATCCCTGAAACTATGATCTCTGTCCCGTTTGAAGTAAAGCCAGAAACCCTATCCGAAGAACTTAAGCAAGCAATTCAGACAAGAGAAAATAGCCAAGGTACCTCTTTGATTATCAATAAAGGTACGACTAATGAAACTTTTGATAAGATTGAAAAGGCCGTAATTGATCAGACTCCGCCTAAACAACTTGAAAAGGTTCAGGAAGTCTTTAATGAAGCTCGTGCTGAACGCCAGGCATATCAAGCACCTGAAAACTGGAATGCTTCTTTCGCATCAATTCCACAACTAGGTTTGTTCGTGGATGGTATGTGGCAAATTGCAGATAAGGAAACAATAGAAGACTCTATAGAATGGAATCTATTAGATTTCCCTATACAACTTGAAGGTTTTTCTATCAAAGAAACCGTCAATAGTTTTGAGATTGATCTTAATATAGATGAACAAAAACTCAATTATGCGTTACTTCAGAATCAACAAGCTCAATTTTCTAATATGCCGACTCTGGTTACTGAAACCGATCTTATTAATTGGCTTGATCGCAAAGTAAGTAGACAAGGGGTAACGCAAGTTCAGCTAAGAGCATATTTAACAAAACTGTTAAGTTATTTGCTTCACGTAAAAAACTTTACTCTTACACAATTACATCGTGCTCAGTTCCAACTATCCCTAGCCATCACAAAAGAATTGGATCGGTTATTTGAGTTGGCGCGTCAACAGGCTTTCCAAGGCGATTTGTTTAGTCAATTCCAAGTGGCCAATCAGCCTCAACCTGAAAATACATTTAAGTTTGAACCAGGCAAGTATCCTGTAAAGAAACCTTATCGTGGTGGATACAAGTTTGAAAAACACTTCTATGCTCAAATTGACGACCTAAGAGAAAAAACTGAAGGTGGTAGCCTTTCGGAAGAGTTTCGATGTGCTCAACTACTTGAATGGCACTCTCGAGTAAAATATTGGGTCCGAAATATACCGAAACAGCCACAAACATCATTTTGGTTGCCTACTGGTAAGGACTATTTTTATCCAGACTTTGTTGCTGAGTTGGATGATGGATCTATATTCGTTCTTGAGTATAAAGGTAGTCACTTAGATAGTGCCGATGATGCGAGAGTTAAAGATGCTATTGGTAGACAGTGGGCTAAAGATAGCCAGGGTAAGCGTATTTTTCTTATGGCGACAAAACTAGATAAAAACGGACGTAGTTTGGAAGATCAAATTAACCATGCTTTAGCAAAATAGATATATACCCACTAAAAAAGCCCCGATATTCGGGGCTTTTTCATATCTGCTTTTACATATCGAACGACTGTCCACGTTCGTTAGTTTTGTTTAAATTTTGCGGTTCTATACCATACAGCTTTAGACCATCACCTAGAACGAGATCATCTACACGCTTTTCAAAACGAGTAAAGAAATCGTTCAGTCTTTGGAAGACTGGTGGTTCATCTAACAGTTTGGCCATGTTGTTTAATGTTTTACTTAGACCGTTCACAAGATTGAACTTTTGTTGACGGTCCAAAGACAAGCTGTTCGATGTATCTAAAAGGGTGGTGAGGCTTTCTTGAACCTTTTGATAGTTTTGATCATTGGTCACATTACTGACAATCAAATGCACTACTTTGTTTTTGATCTTCAATGTATCCAGATTCAATTGATCAAATGCAATGGTCCTATCAGTAAGATTTTCTCTAAATGTTTTGAGATTCTGCCACTCTGGATGTGCAGCCTCTAAATCAGATAAAACTTTCATGATTGACGCACGGTATTCGCTATCAGACGCACTAATCACAAAAAGTTCAGGATACGACCGCTTCTTAGAAACTTCTTCCTGAGCTTTATTGAGCTTATCTTCAGCGACAGCAATTGAACCCTCAACATCGGCATTACTAATACCAGCTTCATGAATTAACTTTCTAGCTTTATACATTTCTGCTGAATGAAGCCAAAAAGCGGTAAAGATAGCTGACTTAGCGTAGCTATGATGATCGATACCTTGCTGAAGGTTTTGTTCGGGAATGGTCGAACGATCCACACTCTGCAATTTAACTGTATCTTTGTTGATGTCCTTGGATACATCAATATGTACTTTGGTATTTTGCATGCTATCCATACTTGGGTTTGTGCTAGTGGTTGGTTCTTTGGCACCCATTTTCTCGAATTCAATATCACCGGCTTTAATCTTTTGATGGCCATCTGCAGTAGCTACAACTTTCAAAACATCATTTTGAACTTTGGTGACATCAATTTCAGAAAGGATCTCCATATAAGACTTAATGCCCTCAAGAGTCATGACGGGCGAAGATACAGGTGCCGTAGCGGTTGGAGTTGATTTATCATCAAATGCTTTATCAAATGACGGCGGTTGGTACTTTGGTTTTGCATAGGATTTCGTGCTACCTGTACCAGCTGGTCCATCATAGTTAGCTTTTGATAGATCTTGTTTACGCTTTTCAATATTTGCGTTGTAATTTTCAATATTTGCTTGGTTTTTAGCTCGTATGTTCTGCAATTCCAGATATTTTTCATCTGATTGTGCAATCACAATGCCGTAATTCGGTTGGTATTCTTTATTAGGGAACTTGGCTGCATAAGCTTCGCGTTGACGGTTGTAGCGGTTAATTGCATACGCAACTTCAGGGATCTTGTTGTCTATACGTTTGACGGCGTTATTTAGTTCTTTTGCCAACTCTGCAGCTAAACGTTCAACACCTAAATATTGACGAGCATCATCCCAATCAGAAACAGATAATTTATTTTGGAAAACTGGGGGTAGGGTGATACGTGTATTTTCATGTTTGCTCACATCACCTAACACACCACTTAATGAAAAGTTGTGACAAGCTTCTTGTAAGCCAGGATTCAAACCAGACTCAAGCGTTTGGCCAGCATCGTTATCATAACCAACAAATATATTGGCTTCAGGATTGATGCTGCGGATAAGCTCAGCAACACTTGAGATATTGGATTTACTGTATGACGCTAAAACTTGTGTGTTTTCTGCAGTAAAACCCTCACCCAATAAACCAAGCTCTAAACCAGCATCCAACGCCTTACGTGCGCTGATCGCTGTTGCCCAACCCTCCTTGATCAAATAGTTCTTTGCATTTGGGTTAAAGACTTCATAGCCAACATCAGGATTTTTGCTAACAGGCAAGAATGCATCTTTCGTTTTGGCTTTATCAAAAAAGTACTTGCCCTTATGCAGTACTTCTTCAAGCTTGTTGGTTTCTTTGTTGCGCTTTTTTTGGCGATGGTGGGTGATACGCTGTAAATTGACGACTTTGTTATTGGTGTCAATTAACGGTGCAAGAATGACAGCTCTGCTTTTACGTAAATCAAAGCCTTTTTTCTTTTCGCCCTCAAGCTCAGGTTCAAAGTTGATAAAATGCTTTTGATACGCTAATACATTCTCTACTGTTTCAACGAGAAGCTGTTGATTGGTGGCTGATTCAGGAAGTTCACGCTTTACTGCTTCAATGGCTTCATCACGGGTAAAGTTATCTTTACGCATGATTTTAGCGCCGTATGGCTCTAGGTTCTTTTCAACCATATACGGCATTTGTCGAATGTCGCGTTTAAAGGTCTGAATGCTTCCAGTTTTATTATTAAAAAATGAATCGTCAATAACTTTACCAGCACGTTGCCACTCAATACGGATAGCGATTTGTGCAGCTAAGAGCTCTTTTTCTTGTTGAAGTAGATGCTTCTTTTGAGCTTCTTCAAACTCACGTACACGGCGATCAACATCTTCTTTGCTTGGTGGTTTGTAGTTAGGGTTTGAATCTCGTTGAGGCTTGATTACGTTCTTATAGTGGTCAGCAAAAGCAATTGAGATTTCAATGTCAGTTACACCAAAGCGGTGTCCTTTGAGCACTGGCCAGTATTCACCAGTATCACGGTTCATGTTTGGATAGATCCAATACATCCCTCGTGGTTTGACATTGTTGCTACTTGATTTACTAGGGTTATCTGATTCGGTGAGGCAAGGCACTTTTTCATCAAATACGGTCACGAATTGATATTTACCAGATGACTTGAATACGAATCCGTAGTTTCGCTCCAGTTCTTCTTGGAAAAACTGAAACATCGTATTTAAATCACAATTATGTCGGGCGCTCGGTACTTTCTCAGCCATAACAATTCCAATTTCTAATATATATTCAGGTGCAATGTGCTACCCAGGTTGCATAGGACTATTAATCATATGCTTAAGAAAATTTATACTTTTAGTATATACCGATTCTAAAAACATTTCTGTTTAATCTTTAATATAAGCTATGTCTAATAAAGGTTTAAAGAAAAATTAAAAGTTTTAATTTATTATTTTAATAAAAAAGATTTAAGCCCTCAATGTTATAATTTACAGACAATAAATAGGTTATGAGTGACCACTTATTTAGGGTTAAATTACTTTTATTAATTTGAGGTTTATATGTCAAAACAGTTTTTTTCGGGTTCTGTTGTAATCAATGGCAACGCCAATGTATACAGTTCAGGTTCAAACCATCAAATCGTTGGAAGTGGAAAACGAGTGACTAAGCAAGTACCTGTAAGCCCATTTAACGAAATCTGTATGAAAGGTCCAATGAGTCTGAAGTTTTTTGCTTCAAGTGATTCTAAAATGGAAATTACTGCAGACGATAATATTGTGGATCTTATTAGTGCTACTTTTCAGGGTGGTGTATTGGTTTTAGCTATTCAGGACAATGTGAGTTTTAGTACTCGTTCACCGTTAGAAGTATCGATCACTTACCCAACTTTAAAAGCTATTGATTTAAAAGGTTCAGGCAATATCCAGATCTTAAATCTAAATGAAGATAAATTTACCGCAAGTATTAGTGGATCTGGAAATATGGATTTAGACGGTACCATTGAACACTGTGTCTTATCTTTGAAAGGATCAGGCAATTTTGATGCGTTACCACTGAAAAGCACCAATTTAGAAGTGGCGCTATCTGGTTCAGGCAATATCTTTTGTACAGCTATCAATTCAGCTCAAGTACAGCTTTCAGGCTCAGGCAACGTTAAAGTTTATGGAAACCCAATCCATAAGACACAAAACCGAACTGGTTCAGGACAAATTAGTTTTAAATAGGTCGATAAACCTAGTTGTAAGACACTAAACCGAACTAGATCAGGAAACATTTGTCTTAAGTAGATCGATAAACCTAGTTCAATGAAAGTTTAGAGAAAAATAAACCCCAAAAGTTTGCTACCTTTGGGGGTCTATGTTTGACATTCAAATTATCGAAATAAAAATATTATTAATGAAGTTTTCGGACCATTCAGGATCGTTCGATTTACTCAAAATATCTTTGAGCCAAACCTTTAATGTTTCAATTGGATAATCTGCATTTTTGTATAAGTTAATCACGGTGATAATCTGTTGATTCAGTGCTGTTGTTGAATCATTACGTGCGATCATTTCTACAAGTTTTGTGTAGGCCTGAAGGAGTTCTGGTTCTTCAGCTCCAGTGACTTTACGGGGTTGCTTGCTAATCTGGCCAAGAATCTCAATAAATTGTTCTTTGACCAGCTCAATCGGGTGGATCTGACTAAATCCCTGTTGAGTCAGTAAGGCGTATGCGCGTAAAACCAAGCTAAACCAATTCTTTTTGGTCATGCTATCAGGATAGAGGCCTATATCATCCAACTGTTGTTTGATGCCAAAGAATAGGGCACTGATAGAGTAGTTCGGGTTAACCGTGCTTTGAATTGCAGTCGTCCACACGGCATTTTGCATTTTATGACGTATAACATCACGCGTGTAATCAACGCCGTATAAACATTTAAAATCGTTCCAGTCACTTAGATCTAGCTGTTCTTCAGTAAATTCAGGTCCAATCATGGCTGCGTTTACAGCTCGGCATGCTTCTGTTGCGTAATAGATACCGGGATTGCGCTTTATTTTGCTTTCTAATGCTGTTTTATGGTCATTATCATTGAAAATATAGAAGCGTGAAAACGGGAATTCGGCACGGAAATCACGTACTACATTCATGATGTTGCCAGCCACGTACACGACAATGACTGGAATAGAGTATTGAATTGATTCTGCAATTGCTTCACCAGTGGCGTAGCCCTCACAAAAGATTATCCGATCTTGGTTCCATGCATCCAATGGATCTTTATATAAGATTTTGAAAGCGCCGTTTGCAAGTACACCACGTAATGTAAACTTATCTTCACCACGCTTGTTTTTGTGTTCAGCGATGGTCTGAAGGAAAATGATTTGATTTTTGAGGTTTTGCCCCTCAACTAAAAGCTTGTTCTGGCGTAGCGACTGTTGATCTAGATCTGGTTGCAGATCAATAATACGGTTCAGAATAATGGTGTTGTTCTTGTGTTGAGGGTAGTACTGGCTGACATAATCAATCAGCTCATTTTTAGTGAAGTTGCTTGGATTGTACAATCTAGCATGACTGAAGCTAATCTGCTTTTTCACATTGTAGTTGTGTGGACGGTTTGACAAGGGTAGGCTTCTGGCCCATTCAAAACCCATATAGATTTGAGCCAATATCTCTTGGTCTTTTTTGTTCTTCTCAGCACTTTTGCATGAGTTTAAGAAGCGTTTAAGATCTTCTTCTTGCTGTTCCTTGGTATATACGGTGTCACCAGGTTGCAGATCCATTTCTTGAATGTATTCATACAAGCTGTAAGTGAAGTTTGCACCGCCAGCATGAAACCAACCATAAGACATACGTGCGTTATCTAGATCTACAAGATACCAGGCCGTTTTTTTCTTATTTTTTGTGGCGTCATTGTGGTGATTGGTTCTGAGGTAAATACGTTTAGAGCTTCGTTCAAGCTGAAAGTCACTCTCACGATCAAATACAATGCCCTCATTTTCAAGATGCGATCTAAATATTTTAGATAGCGTACCAATATCGATACCATACTTGATCATGAGGGGGTTCATAAATAAAGAAACTCACTTATAAATATTTTATAACCAGCGGTTGAGCAACGACATATTTTGATGGGTTGTTAGTTTGCAACGTGATTTCATGAGCGTAATGCCATGCCTTAGTGATACGGTTTAGGATGACACTTTCAAGGTCGTCTTCTAAGAATTCGTAAAGATTAAATCGCACGTTGTTTAAGATCAGTTTTTTATAACCTTTCACAAGGGTATTTAAAAAATTCTGGGATTGGTCCATAAAGGCGTTAACGTCAGCATCATAACTTATTGTGTTATTCACGACTGCATTATAAAAGTACTGCTCAGAATCAATTTTAATAATATGCATCTGCTCTAAGAATGACTCTAAATAAGCTGGATGCATATTTTTACTTAAAAACTTACAGATCCGCTTATTCTTGTTGTCGTTAAAATAGATGTATTTAGAGGTTAGCTCAGCATTAATCACTGTGACATATTCGCCGTCCACACGAAACTTCACGGTATTATTGTTGGTGAACTGCAGCATTAATTCTGTGAAGATATAGCTATCTAACGTTTTTTCATGCTTAAACGTCTGCTTGTCCAAGAAATAACTGTTGTACTGAAGATCTGCAACATTGGCATAGCTTTGAACGAATTGAGCGATGTCATTGTGCATGTTTTGGGTGTCGAGATCCGATACTTCAGTTGAAACCGATTGAAAGGCACTATTTTTATAAAGATGCCCTAATAATTCTGTTTGATTGTAGTTTTTAGGTTTAACTTTCAAGCCAACAGTAAACTCGTCTTGCTCATAATTCCCTTTAATTAGATTGCTTAAATAACTTTCAGCTTCTTGAAAAGATACGTTTCCAAGGTTGTCTAAAAATGATTTTAAGGAAGTGCCATCTAATCGTACTGCAACATGAGATATAAATGATGGATCGAACTCGAAACGCATAATACTTCATTGATTGAAATGGGTATTAAAATTATATAACAGGTTTAAGGAAAAAAGAATGAAAACCTTTAAGTATTATTACCATAAAAGTAATTTTGAATTGATTTAATAAGTTTAGTTTCGGTTTCTTGAGTATATAAACTACCTGAAATTAGTTTTAAGCCAGTATCAGTTTTAAGCCAATGTAGTGTATTAAAATGGTCATTAGCGATATGGCTACTCTTGTGCATGCGCGACACAAAACCAGTGTTCAGACCAGTATCAAACAGGCGTGGACAACTTGGTGCGTGGACATGATAGAGGACTTCACGGCGTTGATTGCTAGAGGGTGATTTACCTACGCCACGGCGTACTGGCATACCTTTGTGCTTTCTATAACTATTGAGAAATGAATCAATCGTATCGTTATACGTGGGTTGCATCAGGTAGCCACGGTGATTGTAGATGTCAGTTTTAGGATGAATAGAAAAATTAAATAAGCTAAGCATTTTACCAAGTAAGATTAATAGCTCAGGACTACCTTTAAGGTTGGTACCAATCAAACTATCTTTAATGGTTTTAATAGTATCCGTGCGATACTCTAAAACCACATAGTCTCCCCAATTAGAGGTTAAGCTTAAAGGATCTTCATCAGATATGTTGGCTTCAGTATCTTCATAGCAAAACACGATGATCAGTACTTTAACGTTGTTTCCGTTAAACAAAACTTCGTTTTGATGCGCGAAAAAACCATATAAAGGTTTGTCGTTGTGTCCTAGACCTGGTGTATGAATAAAGTTGGTCCACTGAAAGTAGTAATTCAGCAAATGACCATCGACATAGCGACCGTTTTCATCATTCAATAGGGTGCGATATACATCATTTTCAAGCTTTAGCACGGGTTGGCTGTACCGCCAAGCGCTCAACGCTGCAGTCGTAAATGCAAAGTCATAAAAGTTAAACTCAGGGTTCATATTTTTATAGAACAATGCATAAGGCTGTAACACACTTTCCCATACCTGTAATGGGATAAAGATGTTGGAACCCCACTTAGGAATCTCCGCAAAATAACCAGTGCCATAGGTATGATTTACGTTATCCCAAAACAGGCGTTCTAGCTGTTTATAGTCTGGAATGTCTTCGCTTTTAACCAATGATGCTGTACATAATGCTAACTTTTTCTCCAGTGCCAATAATTGACTGACAGGAGGGTATAAGCGACCAGCTTTTTGCGTAAAAACTTCCGCATTCAACTTTGATATAACATCAGCAAAGATTGAATCTTTCACTATACTGGTCTTCCATAAAAGGTGTGTGAGGGTGGCTAATTAGTATAAGGCATTCTAACAAGTTGTATGTATTCTATAAGGCGTAAAACTCTAAAAAGTTGATAATATATATCAGTTTTTAAAGCATTCACATTTCATACATAATTCTAACCTTGCTCAAATATAACATCATATTGTTTGCGATTTCTAAACAACAGTTTAACTAATCTGCAATATATCAGGGTAGAGCTGAGTATAGGGCTTAATCATTACTTTTGTTCAGCATGAGATAATAGTTTGTGGAATTTCCGTGAATATGATTAAAAAAGCTTTAAAACTTATTAGAGATCGGTTATATTACGAATCAAGGGATATTACCCTATTTAATAAACTATTAGACTGAGATTGTTCTAATAGTTTTTTTTTGCCCTTTTTTTGACATTTCCTGTTTTTTCTTCTATAGCTTCTGCTATATTTCTCCATATTTTACTCTATTTTTCGTTATTTTGATTAATTTTTAATCAATGTTAAAAGCTTAAATAATCAGCAACTTAGCCATTTATACCCACTACTATCCACAAAAACCTGTGCATAAAAAAACCAAATATTAAATCCCAAAATGGAATTTCTTCAATTTTAAGCTATAATTATGCTCATAGTTTTAATCATTGTAGTGGACTTAGTTATGAGCCATGTAGACCAAATAGAAACGATTAAAATTACTAACCGCGAAATCGGAATATTGCCTAACAATGTGCCAGTAGTAGATCAGTTTTTGAATAACTACCGCACACATAAAGCATCAACGACTCATTCAGTGGCTAGTAATTCACCTTTAATGAACATTACCAATTCAATGCATGTGCATCGAGTAGAAGATTCCCCCTATACTCAACCTATTCGTAAACTTCATTAGAAATAAAAAAAGCAGCGATTTCGCTGCTTTTTTATTGCCTATTGCATTTCTTTAGTGCTGATCCATATAGCTTTGAGTGAGCTTCTTACGCTCGTAATTCTCTTTGAGCTGTATGCCAATACCAATAATTATTATAGGTAAAATGGCTAGGGCAAAAAGAATGCAGATCGAATCAAAAATTGGCCTGGGCATATGAGCGCATTATTGCGGATTCGCATTGGTTAATTCCTCCAGTGTTGGTGGTTTTGTGGCGACTGGTTCATTTGCTGGTGCTTCAGGTGACACTTCTGGTACTTCAGGTGATACTTCTGGTGTTGAATTTGGTTCTTGTTGTGGATCTAACTTGTCTTCATAAGACTCTTGTGGAAGGCTATTGCTTGCAACAAAGTTATCTAGAATATCCTGAGCCTTATATGCCTTATTGCATTCGTCATTTGAGGCGTACATTTCTTTTTGTACGCTATCGTCTAAATACTTTTCTCGGCCATCACTAACATCATCGCTGTAATAACCAGCTTTCTTAGCAGAATCTATATAAATGGAATAACAAATATTTAAAACATTACTACGCTCGTAATCATGTTTGTAATACCAGTCAATACTACGTTCCTTTGCATCAGTTTTCGTATCTTCAAGGTATTGATCTAAGCGTTTCTCTTGTGGCGTAGACGAACACCCGATGATTAACAATGAGGTGCTTAAAACTATAAGTTTTTTAATCATGGTTTTAGCTTAAAACAAACGATACCTTTATAGTACAACATTAATTCGTTAAATAATATTTTTGGAATTTTAATTTGTGACGGTTAAACAGTGCATTTTCAAACAATTAAGCCATTTTTTCCCATAATTTTAGATAAATATTGTTGTCTTTTTTCGCGTAGATTATTGAAAACAGGAAGTAATTTAACCACTTGAAATGTTCATCCAACTAAAGATTAAGAAATAAGCCCTTAAAAGTGTTTGTTTATCAACCCTTAAACCTATTTAAACATTTTAAAATTGTATATACTTAAACCATTACTAGATTAACTTCAGTAATTATTACTAAAGAAAGTTAAAAATTGGATGAATTTTAATGAGTAGTTTGTTCATAGTAGAGTCACCCGGAAAGGTCGAAAAAATTCAACATATCTTGGATGACCTGTATCCGCACGAATTCGTTGTACGCGCTTCAGTTGGCCATGTATGTGATTTACCTAATCATGAGATCGGTTTCTCATATCCAGCCTTTGTTCCTAAATACGAAATATCTCAAAATAAAACACGCGTTGTTCAAGAATTAAGACAGGCTGCTAAAAATGCAGATACGGTTTTCCTCGCAACTGACTTGGACCGTGAAGGTGAAGCCATTGCATATCACTTAAAACGTATCCTGAACTTATCTGACGATCAGTATATTCGCGTCAAATATAACGCTATTGATAAAACTACGATCGCTAATGCACTTCAAAATGGTGAAGAGCTGGATCAAGGTATGGTGGCATCTCAAGAAACACGCCGTTTCCTTGACCGTATGATCGGTTTTTACTTGTATGAGCCAATTTCAAATATTTTAAAAGGCAAATTTCCTGTTGGCCGTGTTCAATCTGCCGTACTCGTTGTGCTTGGTGATTTAGAAGATCTACTGAAAAACTTCAAATCACATGAACATTACAACCTTGAAGTAACTCTAAAACAAGGTTGGGCTGCGAAATGGGATTTTTCTAAGTGGCTTAATCCTGAAATGAAGGATGTGCACAATAACCAGTGGTTAGATAAAGCTTCAATTACCCGTCTACAAAGCGAAATTGATAAAAAAGACTTAACCATTACCAGTGTTGAAACTAAGCCATCTTTCCGTAGTGCTCCAGCGCCGTTTATTACTGTTGATCTGCAAGCTGCAGCTGCAGCGCGTCTTGGTTTGGATCTAAAACAAACTATGGATGCAGCGCAAAAGTTATATGAAGGTGGTTATATCACTTACCATCGTACTGATGCTGCCGTAATTTCGCCTGAGGGCATGCAAGCTCTAGAAGCTTTTGGTGAGAGAGAGGGCATTGCGATTATCGGCAATAAAGCCAAATCTCGCGATGGTGCTCAAGAAGCACATGAATGTATTCGTCCTAGTGACTTCTTTACCTTTGAAGCTGGTGAGGACAAAGTTCAAAAGGATCTATACCGTCTAATCTGGTTGCGTACTGTTGCATCGCAAATGGCTCCAGCTGAATACGAAGTTAAATCCGTTGTAGGTGTCTATAAAGATGTCACGCTCAATGTAGATGGTGAAAGCATTACTAAAGATGCTGAATTCAAAGCTTCTAGCCGTATCTTAAAGGAAGATGGTTGGTTGGGTTTATTAAAGACCTACAGTATTGATGAAAATGCACTTGAATACGTGGACGGTGAAGAAGATTCAGAAAAAGAACCTGAACATACGCTACCTATGGATATTGAGGTCGGTCAAAACCACAATGTTATTGCTGGTAAAGTTATCGCGACCAAAACCAAACCACGTTCACGCTACACCGTACCATCATTGGTCAAATTACTTGAGAAAAAAGGAATTGGTCGTCCTAGTACTTATCAATCAATCTTTGAACGTTTAATCAAGCACGGCTATATCAAGCTTGTTAAAAAGAAAATTGAAGTTACACCGCATGGATTGACCTTGATTCAAAACATTAGAGGTAAGTTTAGTTTTGCAGATCCGCTTTACACCAAAGAAATTGAAGAAACACTGGATCTAATCGCTACTGGTGATGCCGATTACAAACAAGAACTCCAAAAGTTCCATTTAGGGATTGAAAGTGAATTAGGACAGTTCTCAAAACATTGGCTTGATTCATTCCCTATCTACAAATGTAATAACTGTGATGACGGACGCATGTTGCCGAAAATCGGTACCAATCGCGACAAAACAACATCGGTCTACTGGTCATGTAATTCATGCAAAAGTTCAGCGCCAAACAGAAATGTTGATGGTAAAGATGAACCGGGTAAGCCAACTGTACGTGAGCCAACTACTCATTTATGTTTATGTGGCAAAACACTGACTCAGGTTACAACTGATAAATCTGTATTTTTTGAGTGCTCTCAACGTGCGTTCGTAGATGGCACCTGTAAAGAAACATACCGTTCTACAAATGACGAAAGCGGTAACTTGGTTCCTGATTTTGACGAATATCGCCGTAACCATACATACAAATGTCAGCTTGAAGGGTGTGGCGGTTGGTTGCGTGAGTTAAAAGGTATTTCAACTTCTTCAGGTAAGCCGTATCACTTCTTTTCTTGTGAAAAATCCAATCCAAACCTGAAAGGCAAAAAATGTAAGTCGGGTCCATTAGAGGTGTTCCCTGATGGTAGTCCTAACTACGAGCCAAGATTCCAAGTGACCAAAACAGAGTATCCATGTATCTGTAAAAAGCCTCTTATACATACCAAGTACCGCAAAGAACCTGGTGTTTACGAAGAGCGATACAGTTGTGAAGCTGCATCATGTAAACGTTATTTCGACATATTGCCAGATGGATCACCAGATACCCAACTTACAAAATCTCGCACTGGCAACGAAGCCAAGTGTTTTGAGTGTGGTCAGACCATGATTCAGTCTGCATTTAATTTACGTGGTGAACGTAAGTTTAAATGGGATTGCTTTAGCTGTGGTGCAAGTGGATACGACAACAACGGTGAGCCAGTTCAACGTGGTAAAAAGAAAGCCAAGTCTAAATCGACCTCTACAAAAGCTAAATCAAGTAAATAATTGAATAGGTGAATAAATGAGTAATCACGAACCAGATGATATGGACAACATCGGGAAGGAAGCTGAAGAAGCGCTCAAACCCCAACCCGATGATGAACATGTAAGTGAGCCTGAACAGCCGGCCAAAACAGCAAAAAAGGGCAAAAAAGTAGACATTGATGAAAACTTTTTTGCTAAGCATAAAAAGCTAATCTTGATTGGCGGTGGTGTTCTTTTCTTTTTGTTAGTTGCTGTGGTTATTTTTGGCAATCAAAACATCGAAGTTGAACGTCCACAACAAAGCGATGTTGAACTTGAAGCTCGACTGCAGAGTGAAGTTGCAAGACGAGTAAAAGAAGAAAGTATGAAATTGGCTGCTCAGCGCAATGAAATTATCGACCGTATTAGTCGTAACTTTGACTGTAACGCACCACAAGTATTCTGTCATGCACAAGATACGTCAGAACCGTATTCAACTGTCGTTTCTAGTTTGCAGAACTTCCAATTTAAGCCAGATACGCCGTATGAAGTTTACATTGAAGTCTACCCCTTGAAAGTGGATGCCCAAAACCCACAATCAAGTCAGCGTAAAGGAAGTGTTTGTAGCCCGAACAACGTGCACCTTTTCTTATGCCAAAAAATCGTAATGAAAAATCCTGCGCTTATGGCCAATCAGATCCGCGAACTATATGCGCTGCTAACGCCGTCTATGACTTATCGCTTGCAGATCAGCAGTCGTCCAATTACGCCAAGTGACATCGATCTGACATTGATTTCTACCGAACTGGACAAAATGAATGCCGATTCTGCAACTGCTAGTGAACCTGAATTGGAGTGTGTACCGCCAGATCCTAAAAAAGATCCTGTTGCGTACAACTTATACGAAACAGGGGGCATGTCTTGTCAAGACATCATGAAGGACTTAGCTTTACGTAAGACTACTACTCCAGCTGGTCAACCTGGTCAAGCTCAACAAAGTGGTGGTGAGCAACCACAATATCAACCGCAAAGTCCTGATGCATTTGGTACGCCAGAAGCAACACATTAAACATACCAATAAGAAACGGATTGATTTTGGTTAATCCGCTATTAATTGGCTTTTGGTTGAGAATACTAATTTAAGCATCTGTTTATCAAATAGATCTTAAAAAAATGAAACAATAAAATGCAGATTTATTCTGCATTTTTTAATTTTCACATTACAATAGTTTAAATTCGCAACTTTTAAGCAACCGGGTACGCTATGAACAACCCAATCAAAATTCAAGATCTGCAAGTGGCAGATTTGCCGTCCACGTTTAAGCTGAAGAAAAAACATAAAGAAGAAGTTTTTCTGAAGTACAAAGAGTTGAATGAGGCACTATTCAAAGTAGGGTACATTCCAGTGACGTTCTCAGACTTTGTGCATGCACTTATAGAAACTGGCGTAAAGGGATTTTCTGTCGAAGAATATGTCAATGCTCAATTAAACTCTTAATTTTAGAAGTCTAATTATTTTTTTGATGTCAAAAAAAAGTGGACCACATTCGTAATCCACTCCTTTATTTTTTTAACGATTAACTTTCTTTTTTGGTACCACACTGAGGGCAAAACAGCATATTGTCCTGAAGTGGTTCACCACATTTCACACAAAACATATTCTTTTTCGGTTTGATGATCACGGGTACTTGATCTGATAGATCCTGACCGTGTGTTTCAGGGTTATTCATCAATCCAAGATGTGTACCATGTGTTCTTGGTGAGCTTTTATTGATTGCGCTATTCATCTGGTTCATAGATGACATGCGGTTAATATCTGCTTCAGACGTTGGGGCAACCACAATGCTTTGGCTTTTGGCAAAGTCGGCTAAATGCTCTTTCAGTACAACAGCATCATCAGTACAAGCAGTCATGCTCAAGATCGCACGGTTTTGATATTTACCGAAGGTCGTTGTGCTAATTTCAGCGTACCAGACACGTAACGTCATGGTTTCAACATTGATGACTTCTTTTTGTGATTTCACGCTGTCGTCAAGGTAACGGCCAAAGTTTATTTGAGACAATTGATAGCTACCTTTAGCCTCAACCCATATTAGTTTTGATACAAAGTCAAAACGGCTCCATAGGTAATTACCGTGCTCAAAACAAAACTTCCCTAAGATCCACATCGATACACCAAAGAAACCATAAGTGAAGTCGCTAAAATCCAGATAGCTTCCGTTATATAGACCTTTGGCAAAAATAGTCATTAAAACGACTGAAGCAATAAAACTTAACAATCCAAAACTATTGAGGATGGCTAACCAGCGATACTTTTCTTCTTTGAAGCATGAGCTCAATGTCATATCACGAAGGGTATTGATTGGCACTGGTTGAGTTTCTTCTAAGATCTCACCCTCAAAAGCACCGTTTTTACTGCTAGAGTTGATAACTGGCAACTGGCGTGAATAGATTCTGTTAGGAATAGCACTTTCCCAATTCTTTTGTAGATGGCGTTCAAGTTCATCAAACAATTGCATTGGTTGGCAATTCATACTCAAACTATCCTGAACGACTCCAGCACTGGCTTGTGGTGGCTGTTTTACCATTTGAGCAACCACGGCCAAGAAGAATATCGCAATCGCAATCAGCGCTGCAATTAACGTAAAAATGGCTTTATCCATGCTTGGCAACCAAATAGGCGCAACTGCATGTTGGGTAAGGATAGGTACCAATACAGGTCCAAGAATGGCAACTAAAACCAAACCAATGACCTTAGATAAACCAATTTCTTGTGCACCTGTGTTCGGATTAGCCATAGGACGCAATAAAACAATCAAAATAATGGCGTTGTAAACAATCCCAAGCCAAGCACCTGTATTGGGTGATGCGCCCACATACGCGATTAGAGCACTCACTAAGGTAATCAGAAAAACAATCGCATTTTGAAATTGAGCTTCTGCAGCGTTACGGATGAATAATGGCGAAAAAATAAGATTAGGGAACAGTGAATATAGAATCCCGTTCACTGAGCCTTTTGGTTCTTCATAAATCAAAGCGCTTTGGCGTAGGATCTCTTTAATATCGGTTGCACCAGGATAAGCACCAGTTTCTTGAATGGATAACTCCTGTGCAAGTCCGGCTGGTTGATCACGACCAAAGTAGAACTTTAGGTTTGATAAGCCTGTGGTCAGCAGTAGAGCGCCATAACTGAACATTGCTAGACCAACTATAAGCGGTGGTAGTGCAACAAATACACCGTTACTGAATAGACCTTTTGCACTGAAAATTAAGCTTAGGCCAGCCAGCATAAAAACGATGGCACCGATCACTTTAAAAATGTTTTCTATTCGGTAGGGATTAGGGAATTCAAACCGCTTATCTTGCGAGTTATATTCATATGCCATTTTTAATACTCCTTAACGCATTTATCTAATTACGTTTTAATTGGTTAATTATAACTAAGTCGTGGGGTATAAAGTTTTTTTAGTTAAAATGAATCACTGTTTTAGTTAAGTTTTAATAAGGGAATTTAAAAAGTATTTTAAAGGCGCATTAAAAAAGGGGATAACGAATCCCCTTTAAAGATGTACCAAGCTTATGTGCTGTTATTTGTTTTGATCTGCTTGTTTTTGAGCATCTGCAGCTGCAGCGTTCAGCATAGAAGACATATCATTTTGCTCGTCCTCTTTTGGTGGATTTTGTTCTGCAGTTTTTTGATGTGCATCAAAATCGTGGCCCTCAACTTTTGAAGGTTTTTCATTATCGACATAAGTTTCACGCGCTGCTTGTAAGTCTGCAGATGGATCTACTTTGTCAATTTGTTCATCTGGTTGAATAGGTTTTGATTGAGATGTTGATTCTTCTTTTTTACTACAACCAACTAAAACCAAACCTACAGATAATAAGCCAGTTAATAATAGAGTTTTGAATGACATTTAATCGCCTCCAGCGAAACATAAGCAAAGGTATAGTCACATATACTTATAATGTATATACCAAAATTTAACTAAAACTAGTCCGTTGTATAACGTGACCTTTATAAAAACGGTTTAAGTATATACCAATTGCAAATTTTCTTGTTATGGGCTGAAAGCTAATAGACTAGGGTATCGCTTAAGGACACTATATAGTGGCAAAAAAAAACCACCTTTTACGGTGGTTTCACTAGTTTTAAAGATTAAATCTCTTTAAGGTCTAGATTTTGTTCGCAATAACTACGTACTGCTTCTTTATCTGTAGGATCAAAACCCTTTTCAGTCATTTCTTCACGTAACCATTTGATTACTTGACCGCGACCAGCCCAACGTAAGCTGTTGTTCTCACGGTGAACCCATTCATGCGTAAGCTTACGTTTTTGACGTCTTACAGGCTCAACTTTTGTGGTTTCAATGTGGTTGTTTTTTAGATATTCGCTAAGTGTATGGATGTCCACAACACCATCGGCAGTAATTTTTTCTGAAATGATTGCATTAATGGCACTAACAGCATCGTGAAAAGCTTGGTTTTCTTTAACGACTAGTTGTTGTTGAAGTTCTTCAATATAAGTCTGAAGTTCAACAGGTGACATTTGAGCAACATTTTCTGGTTTTGATACATTTAACATGTCATTAGTTCCAGTATTGCGAGTTAAGTTGTTCATGATTAAACCTTTAGAAATATATTTGAAAATTAATTCAAAATATCTCTTACGACAAAACCATTTTTACACAATTACATTATTAAAATCAATTAGAGTTAATCGTATTTATACCTAAATATACCTTGAAATGGTTTTTCTTATAACTTTTATGTCGGGAATTTCCTTAAACCTAATGACAGGAATGCCAGCACTCTTCAAAAGCTCGTCACGCCTTTTATCTTTATCCTGGGTATATTTATGATAATGCCCATCAAGCTCAATAGATAATATAGGATTGTAGTCTTCATCAACGATCAAATAATCCACGTAAAGCCTAGAAAACTGATTTCGGATACTTATGTTTTGCGTGGTCATAAAAGCACTCATGCTTACTTGCACCAAAATGTTGCGTGATGGAATGACCTGTTCTAGTGCATCAAGCATTATAATCTCGTCTTTTGTAAGGACTTTTTTAGATACAAGCTCCTGATTCTTTTGAGGCTTACGATAGCCTTTTGGTGAATTCTTTTTGGCTTTAGTTTTAGGTTTGCGAAATACGCCACATAAAGCAAAAATGAACTTAAACACTATATAAAACAATAATGAATAAATTAAGAATTTTAACAATAAGGAATTTAAAATCGTTTCCATAAACCTAATACATAACAAATTTTAAAGGGTGCTTAAACTTCTTAAACATATTAGATAGTTTTAACGGTGATTGATACGAATTAACTAAAAATGTTTAAGGACTATTAGTGATGCAATGTTAAAAATAGTATAATCTTGTAAAGACAGCTTAGAACCAGTTTTAAAAGTAAAACTGGTTCTCACAAATAACACCGACTATTTCACTGGAAAAGTTTAAAATGGTATTTAATAAACGTACTTTAGCTTTACTGATTGGTACAATCTCGCTATCAGCACACATCTATGCCAACAACACAACCGTTAAAGTCACTCAAACTCCAATTGTATCATCTTCACCAATTCCCTTAGTTAAAGCTAATGCAATTGAACAATACTATATCAACGTTAAACATCGCTTTAACGGTGCGGAATTTGAACAACCGCCTCGTAAAATTAAGAGCATTAAACTTAACTTGAATGTTATTAATAACGGGGAAGTGGTTTTAACGGCGCACGAAGCTGATAAATCCAAGCTGGAAGACTATTTACAGCAAAACCCTAAAAACTCGGAACTATTGGCTAGTTACGTTGCTCGTATGATCAATTACAACCACGGCTATACGGTTCCAGAAAACAAGGGTAAATACAGCAAGTATGCAAGTACGACTGTATATGAAGCTCTTCTTGATGAATTGAACTATAACTTCGCAACTACGCCAGTAGTATCAGTAGATAGCTATGCAAGCCAACAACAGCTTGAAGCTGTTTATCTATACATCCTTTCTCGTTTAGATCCACAAGAAAAAGCGGTGTTTTGGCAATTTGTGAACACATACAAAGTAGGGGATAAGATTGAGATCCCTGAAGGTACTGTTATAGCAGATGTCTTGAACACTTATAAAATCCAATTGAATTTTAAAGCGCCTTAATCACTAAACAGGTAAGGAATATTTAGGAACAAACTATATTATTTTTTAAAGTTATTTTTTACCTGTTCCTATATGTATTCGCCTTTTTATGTTTCCTCATGGTATAGGGTGTTTTTATTAAGCTGGTGATGTATGTTGCAGCGCTATTTGGCGTCAATACAGCTTCTATGGGTGCTTTATTCATTATTTTGGGGGTCCATTACAGCATCAGCAATAGTTGGATCATGAAATTGCTCAAACCATAAATTTCGGAACTTGACTTTTAATCAACCAATATATTGCTCGAAAATTAGAAGCATTGGGTTGATGTGATTATTTCGGATTTGTTATTAGAAATTAATTGAAAGCAGTATTTTTTTAACTTTAGGTGGAATGAAAAGGTGATTTTTTCAAGTATATTCACTGGTCTTTTTATGACGGTGGGTTTCACAGCGTTAATTTATAACTACGTGTTGATGGGTGGTAATTCTGGTTTGTTCTTTTTGGTTTGGGGTGGTGCTTTCTCTCTAGCAGGATTGTATTTCCATTACCACGGAACAATTGGGCAAATTGGGTGGCAGAGACAGCGCTTTGTTCGTAACACGCAAACACTTGAATGGTATAAGACTGAATACCCTCAATGTGTTGTGACTACAAATATCGTGAAATGTTGTTTTTGCGAAAGTACATCAATTCGCAGATATGCCTTAAAAAACAATACTTACAAAATTCGCAACTCTTGTGCTAAATGCGGTGAAGTTTTGTTTTATACGGATGAGGATTAATAATGACTATTCATGCGTATTATGGTGATATTAGCCACCTGAAAAATGAACAAAAAATGTTTGATGACTTATTAACCCAATTGAAGCTTCATTGGGGTAATAGTGAAGATTGGATTTATTTGTTCTATAACACAATGTGGTCAGGTCAGGAAATTGATGTTATTGCTTTCACCAAGGAAGCAATCGTTGTTATTGACCTAAAAAACTATTCCGGCAATCTAGTTGGGTCGGAAAATGGGGAATGGCTGATTAATGGTGAGCTTGAGGTTCAGGGTGGTTCTCAGATTAATCCATTTGTTCAGATTCGGAAGAACAGATTTGCTGTTTTAGAGTGGTTCAAAAGTGCTGAATTGTTTACCGACCAAAACTTAGGTTTTATTAGTGGTTGCATCATCCTGAATGAGTTATCTAGTACGCAAATGGATTTGTCTCATTCGGTAAGAAAGTGGTTTTATGTTACCGATATTGCTAATTCAGTGGATACTTTGTCTAGGCTCCATACCAAGGGGATTAGTCTTGCTAGTGATGATATTTTATACCTAGTAAACAAGTTAAAACTTAAAGAATATTCTTGGGATCAGGGTGTTGCTCCTAGAGTGCGTAATCTTATTCAGTCAGATGATCGTGATACTCCAAGTGATAATAGTCGTGATCAAAGTTCCGCTCCGATCAAATACACATTACATGATCAAATGGAAAAGAAATTCAAAGGTGTTTTAGCACCGTACCTATTTTTCTATGGAACGGTCATCATCTGTTTAGCTTTTGCTTTTCATATTGCAAATGGTATGAAAGTTGGAGGGATTTTTTACTTATTTGGTTTGTTCTTTGGTCGCTAAAAATATCATCTAGATAGATGTTATTCAGGTTGGGATTCCGTAATTATTAAACCTTTTTCTTTTTGCATTAAAAAAGCCTACATTGTAGGCTTTTAGATTTCATAGATCTGTATTACTGAATTAAGTCGTCAACGGCTTCACCAAGGTAGGTTGGATCGTATTGCTTATACAAATAGTTTTCCAGAATTGGTAAATCTGGTGCTAAAACCATTCGCGTAATTTTAGGACGATCTTCTTCAAGGTTAAGCTTCACATGTACGGCGAAGAAATCAATGTTGTTCGTGATGAAGTCATATTCTTTACGACCAGTACTTTTGAGTTGATCAACCATACGCGAAAAGTAGTGGTTATTCGTAATAGAGCAATTCAAGAACTCTAACGCATCTTTTTCAGTAACATTAATTTCAATAATGTTATTAAGGAAGGCCAGCTCTGGTTTAATTAAGTTGCCGTTACGGTCTGCAGTTAGACATTTTGTAGAAAAGGTACCAATACCAGCCATACGACCATCATATTTCACAAAACCGTGCTCTTCAGATGCAACTAAGTTTGACGCATGAACGTATAGAGTAGGGTGGTGCTTTGTATTCCACTCTAAATCAATAACGTCAGTTTCATTTTCTGCATAGTGAGATTGTAAAAGAGATCTATTGAGGTTGGTATAGAGGACTTGATCAAGCTCTAATACTTTACGGCGATATAGCTCAGCGAAGGCAATACCGTACTGAGACAAGATATTACATGTTGTATTGAAGCTATTGCAGTAAATCGCACGGTTATCGTTACCGCCGTCACGATCCTCACTGACTACAATTACATGGTTCCCTAAAACACCATTGATTTTATAAACCACAATTGAGCCTAATGCGAAGTTTTGGGTAAGTAGTTCTTCACCCTCAAATCGTACTGCCGTGCAGTTTTTAATATTTTCTGCGCTTAAAGGATAATTACCCGGTGTGATGGACCACAATGTTGATACTGGTACAAATAGAGGCTCAATAGCACTACTTAAGTCAACTCGACCAATCGTGATGATGCTTGTGCCGTTAAAACTATCGCCCTTGTGTTCTGCAACGGCTGATGTTCCGATCGTACCTGGTATTTGTGCGTTCTCTGAAGCGCTATTATTTGGTACAACTGATTCTGTCATGAAACAACTCACTAAAAGTTTTATCTTTGTTTAAAAATACCACATGATAAATAGTATTAAAACTTATACTAGTATTATAAGATGATCTTTAAGATTCATAAAGGTATATTTATGCTAAACCATAAAACCCAAGTTTGTTTTTTTAATAACCTGATTGGACGTTTTTATAAAAATCATTTGATCATTGATGTTAAAACTTTAAACCTAGATTTTATTTTAGATGTTATTGAATTCCCGACATCAATTGAAGGTTTCAAAAAAGCACCTAAAGTATCAAAAATTAAAATACCTTTTACGCAACTTGCTCAGGATCTTCAGCCACAAAATTACCTAGATTTAGTCCAATCTGATGCCAAAAATCTGTATCTGCAGATTGGGCAAAAAAGACGTTATATTCACGGCGAACAAACTAATTTTTCATATGCTACATCGGTGTTTCAGCAGATCGGTGATGATGAAGTGCTCCAGCTTGAGGCTTTGAACTATGCACTGAAGCTCCAAAGCATTACTAATGGTATTCAGCAGCATACAACAGCGATTGAGACATATATCGAGCTAAAGCCTTTACGATATGCGTTTAGCTTAGATACGTTCATAAGTGCAACTGCAGATCTAGATCAACCTTTCGATACTCGTGAAGCGCTTTCTGGCCATATCGTTAACCATTGGGAAAAATGGGTTAAAGCAAACAATATCACCAGTGAAAGTTCTTATGATGCGGTGCTATTAAATGCCGATAAATTAATACTGATTCGAGTCGGTATTCACTCATTCTCAGTGAAGATTACAGACCTTGAAGTGGCTGACGGCATTATCTATTCTTCTCTTTGTGATTTAGAGCTCTTACAAGTGCTTCTACCAACGTTCTTTGATGGTATGCCTTGCCGTATTACTGCATATGCCGATATGAACATTCAATATGCTGTATCGCAATATAAGACTTGGCTATCAAGTCAAAACCTGAAGAAGATCCAGTCCGTTCGCAAACAAGGTATTGAGAAGTACTTGCGTAAAAAATTAGAAGATGAAAGTGACTTAATCGGTAACGCGCAACTTGCCAAAACCCTAATGAATACCAGCTATACAGAACAAACAGTCTCATTTTTTTCTGACGCTTGGGGATTATCGTACGCAAACCATTTTGAGAAGAAAATTCGTCATGCTTTTGATCTGGTCATACAGGCTTTGGATCATGAAGGGATCTCATTAGAGCAGCTGCAGTTCATCAATAGCCTAACAAAAGGGGCAATTGAGAATGCTATTAACGAGATGCTGAACAAGACTGGTTCACCGTTAAACGTGGTACCAACACTCACTCAAGAATTACTGTTAATTTGCGATGAATTCAATGCCAAAAAACTCAACATATCAAGTGAGCTCTTAGATGCAATCACTCAGTTTGCAGAACAATATGCAGTATCACCACTGTTGGCCATTAAGCGTGATAGCGCCGTGTATTTGCTGTATGAACCATTAGATGCCGATAATCAGTTAATTGATTATGAATGGTTTTCTACTGCGGTATATACCAAAAATCAGTTTGTGCCTGAAGCAGATGAACAACATAAAACAAATGTAGCGGATCTTCTTAAATCGGTTGAAGTACTGCATGTATTCAAGCCGAATATCCTGTCGTGGACCAATGGCAAGGTATTTGAAACGCCAGAAGAAAAGAAAAATGCTTTTATGTTATGTCTCACACCTGAAGCATTTGAAAATCAAATAGAATTCTTAAGCACGAAGAACGCAATACCAGGATATTTTAAAAACCTGATTACATCCTTAGGTGGTTTAAATTCAGTGGCCACGGAACAAGATAAATACGGTGTATTTTTGATTGAGTCGATCGCTAAAAATTTGACTGGTTTTGCATATCAAGGACAACTCTTTCCTATCGATCAAAATGCCCAAATTGACTTAGATCAATGCTCAAATTTAACGCTTAATTCTAAACTACTACCAAAAAACTACCTGACCTTTAAAAGACTAATGAGATTAAGCGATAGTTTAACGAATGGCGTTAAATAGGTTTAAGGAATATTATTATTTTTACTTTAAGTTTAAATAGTGGTTTTTTAAATGCACAAAAATAAAGTATTATAGTTTCAAACTTAAAACCCTTTTTAAAGTTATATAGAGAATACTGAATGAAACTATTAAAAACTGCGATGGTGGGTATCCTTGGTACTGTATTAGCGCATACAGCTTTCGCATTTGAGGATGAAACTATCCCAACACCGAACTTTAAGGAAGCGTATGTAGGACTTTTAACGCCATCTAAAAGCTTTAATGTTGTTGCTGGTGGTCTTAGACCTGAGATTAGCGAATACAAACTGTCTGATAGCTATTTTGAAAACAATTCAAATCAGCGTTATAAAGCGACAGCTCACCTTTACCAGCAAATGAATACTCAGCAACGTGCGATGTATATATTGCTTCAACATACAGCGTACTTAAACGATATTTTCTATCCTCAACGTAATCCGCTGACCAATCCGAACGTATCTGACGAACAATTAAATGTAGAGCCGGTACTTAAAAAGCTCCAGTCATTCCGTACTGATAATGGCCTGGTTGAAAAAGTTGTAGACCGTGAAACGATGCTCCAAGCATTAAAAGCACATTATGACTATTACATGCGTGACCAATTCACCGTGCGTTTTTATGGCAAAAACCAAAATACCTTTACCTATGGCATTGATAACTTTTCAGGTTTAAAAATTCGTTCGGTAGAAGGGAATATTCGCATTGTCGATCGCAAAACAGGTACATTGTTGGGTGATTCAATGATTAAGTTAAACCACTGGATTCCATCTAACCGTGCCAAAGAGCGCCGTACTATTGATTTGCCGTCTACCATGCCTGAGTGGAAGGACGTAGACATTAAAGATCTTGCAATCAAATTCCAACCAACTGCAATCACTACCATGCAGGGTAAACGCATTGATATTAATAAGATCTATGCGTACAACACTGAAAAATTCAATTTTTAATGCATAAAGCGGTCTATCTCGACCGCTATTTTTTTTGCTTATGTACAATTATTAACCGTAGCCTAAGCAAAAGTTATAAGTTACTTTTCCCACGAATCAAACTAAGGTTGAACCTATGAAAAAAGCTCTCCTATCAATTGCCACTGTAATCATGGTCGGGGATGCTCAGAAGTGCCGAATGATATGTCACATATCGATGTTTTTTCTTCCGATCGCTACCTATCAACTGCACATCAATTTAATAAGCTTGTTGATGATACGTTTAAGTATCCGTATTCTAAAATACCGTTTTTTCTAGTGACGAAAGGGTGGAGTGTTAGTGGTCCAAAAGAGCCAGTATCGCAAATTGTGTATAGTTGCTTAACTTCTAATGAAGTGGAATTAGTGACAAAAATTAAGCCACTCATGCCCGAAGTGACCTACATCAAAACACCTGAAAATCAGGTGAAAAATTGCATCATTAAACATTCAAATGACTCAATTAATGCTGATGCATTGAATGACCTTAAAGCTTTCCCTTTATTCCAAAAATATGCAGACAACCCATTTTTACGTAAGACCGTGGATGCTGCGAAAGCAGATGGCAAAATCTCAGTAAAAGAATATATGGATATTGTGCAAATTGTCATAAAATTAATTGGGGCTGACAAACAGGTTCAGCTAGAGAAAACTATCCAAGAGCTTTAAGTATTCATATGTCGGAAAATCTATCCATGCATAGCATGACGAACGAAGAATTGATTCAAGAATGGCTTGATAGCCTGAAGCTTGAAAACAAATCCGACATGACGATTAATGAATACAAAAAGTGCATACTTTTGATGTTGGAAATGCCTTTTTTTAAAGGCAAACATCTCTTGGATCTCAACCGTGAATATATCTCTTTATTTCGCTTACACCGGGCAGATGTGGATGCTGTTTCCGCACGAACACTGAATAAAAACTTATCTGGCATCAAAAATTTTCTGAGCTATTGCTTGCGAAGAAAATACATACTGGAAAACTTCTTTACTGATATTCAGGTGAAGTACAAAAATAATTCCTTACCGCGACCAATCGCCGTGGACACATTGAATGAGATCCTTGATAACAAGGCTCCATTAAATCCTAAATACAACAACCAAAAATTAAGAGATCTAGCAGCTGCAGAAATTGCATATTCTGGCGGTTTACGTATCTCTGAATTACATGCCATCAAACTAAGTGATATCAACCTCAGTGCTATGCAACTAAAGGTATTGGGTAAAGGAAATAATGAACGGATTGTTTTTTTAGGAAAAAAATCACTAGAGGCTATTTCTACTTGGCTTTTAGTTCGTAATCGTTGGATTTCAAAAGCTGGAGTAGAAGACTGCGGATATTTATTCATTGCACCATCTGGCAAACATATTGCGAAAAACCATTTAGGTGCATGCATTACAGCTCTGTTAAAGGCGCATGGTTCTGGAAATATTGGTAGTACTCATGCTTTGAGACATAGTTTTGCATCGCACTTGTATAACAAAACAAAAAATATTCGCGCCGTTCAGGAAATGCTAGGTCATAAATCACTATCTTCGACACAAGTATATATTCTTGTAGATCACGAAACGTTGATTAGTTCTTATAAAGATGCACATCCACGCGCTAGAGCGAACCAAGATTAATAATTTATTCGCTTCTTGTACTTCTAAAGATATATCGTAAACGATCGAAATAATTAACTTTTGATGGTGCCCGTAATGGCTAAGACTTTTGAACAAGTAAAAAAAGAATTTTTCAATACAAGGGTCATCACAAACAATCGACTACCTAAGCGTGGTGAAAGCCACAAAATTGCTGTGAAACTTGGTTTAATAGACCAAAAACAATCAACATATGTTAAAAAACAGAAACTTTCATATGTTGGCTTATCTGTAATTGAGTGTTTTGAAGAAGCTGGTTTAGATGATGTCTATATCAATGAAAAAATTGAAGAGTTTTCAGAGCTAAAAAACTATACTTCATTACATAAGGCATTAAGAATACTTGATGACGGCCACATGGCCCGTTTAGCAAAAAAATTAGAGGTTTCAGTCGATATGCTCAATGCGACATTGGCTGTGCTGAATAAAATATAAAAAACGGATTGAACCAACCCATGAATGCAAATGAGCTTTATGAAAAGTTACAGCAAATTGGTAAGCCACTGGTCCACGTAGAAAGCCTCGTATCTACAATGCAGTTGGAAATCCCTGTTGAGGAGATTGAAAAACACATTGAACTTTTCGGGGTTAATTTTTTACTGGTAGAAGTTGTTCGATATACCTTTGACGGTTTTCTATCTCCAGAGTACCAACACTATATAGACGAATTCATTGCAGAAAATGAACTGGATGAAGATGTCATTTTGAATATCAGAAATAAAACATCATCAGATATAGGCCTGGTTAATGTTGGCTTTAATCTAAATGGTTGCATCCTTGGCTTAACCCATACGGATGAATGGATGGAACATTTATTCCACTTGGTTAAGTTCATTACTGACAGTGAAAAACGCGAGAAAAGTAGGAACTTTTTGTCTGAACAAGACAAAATCAAGGAACAAAAAGTTTTAGAAAAACAAGCCAAAGAAAAAGAAAGGGAAGTGATGATTCAACAGGTAGAGGATCTCACCAATACCGATGATTTTAAATTATGCAAAACGAAGGGTGAAATATTGTTGTTTTGGGAAAAGAACATTCCTGACCTATACAAAACTCTATCCAGAACTTTTATGGAAACAATGTCTAAGAAATATATCTCTATATTGCGTGGCTCATGAAGTGATACGATATGAGGAAGAACAACGAGTAGTGCATAAATCAGCGTTCTTAGAGATGGATCCGTAAATTTGAACAACTCCTATAAGTGATATTCTGCTCCTCAAATGATGTTATAAACATCAATATATGGAGTATTTTATGGCACGTAGACCAAGAAGAAATCATTCAAATGATTTTAAAGCTAAGGTAGCACTTGCTGCGATTAAAGCAGAAAAAACACTTGCTGAATTGAGTGCTGAGTTTGATGTTCATCAAAACCAAATTATTGACTGGAAAAATCAATTGATCTCAGCTTCCTCGCAAGCTTTCGATCAATCAAAAGCTCCAACAGAACCACCCATCGATCTAAAAAAACTACATGCAAAAATCGGTGAGCAGGCATTAGAAATTGATTTTTTAGAAGGTGTGTTGAAGA
>NZ_VPDH01000082.1:0-13753 GCF_013417785.1 Acinetobacter sp. YH12227
AGACCTTTAGAATTCTTGCTGAACGTTATCGCAATCGGCGTAAACGCATGGGTTTACGCCTTAATTTGATTGCTGCAATTTACAACATGGAATTGATTAAAAAATGATTTTTGCAAGAGGTCTATTAATAATATTTTTTGATCTCACCAACGTTTTGAAAGTATCTTGAATATTTTAAGACTGCCAAATGTATACTCAATATTTATTCTTTTATTATAAATTTTTAATTCAGTATCCAATTTTCAGTATTTTTTGCTTTCCATGGCAACTGGCATATTTAACATAAAATCTCTTATTCGAAATCCCAAAATAGTTAAATCTTCTACTAATTCTGACTTCATTTAACATAATAGAGCTTATACGAAACGCGATTTATAAAACCTTTGTTTTTCAGATAGTTAAAAATTTTTGACCGACCCGAAAAACCGCAAAAAGCCGACTTAGACACAAGTCGGCTATTTTCCAATCAAAACTGGTAGCTTTTGCCAATAAATCCGATCACTTATTGATCAAATTTTGATTTTTCCCTGATTTCTCAACGGTCACTATTCTGAAAATATCCGCAATTTCTGCGGACAACTCTTGGGATAATTCTTATTGCAATATGTATTCGATCGAATACAATAGAGTAAGAATAAAAGGAACTCTCATGATTGAAATTAAACGTCTACCTGAGTTTGATGAATGGTTAGATGGCATTAAAGACAATATGACCCGAATTCGTTTGAATCGTAGGCTAGATAAGGTTCAGCGTGGAAATTGGGGTGATATTAAACCTCTGCAAGATGGTGTTTGGGAAATGCGAGAGTTCTTCGGTTCAGGTTGGCGGATGTACTACATTCAACACGGTGACCTTGTTATTATAATGCTGGGTGGCGGTGATAAATCTACACAGCAAGATGACATCAAGCGAGCAGTCAAATTATCTAAAACATTGGAGGATTAAAAATGGTTAAAGTCGCTGATTTACCAAGTTTTGATATGGCTGAATCACTCAAAACTGAAGAAGATATTGTGATGTATCTCAATATGGTTCTTGAAGATAATGATCCTGCTGAGTTAGCTCATGCGCTTGGAGTAATCGCTAAAGCAAGAGGTATGACCCAAATTGCGAAAGAGGCAGGTATTGGTCGTGAAGCGCTTTATAAAGCACTTCGTCAAGATTCAGCACCTCGTTTTGATACGATTAATCGTGTAGTGAACGCTTTAGGTCTTAAACTTACAGTACAACATATTTAAAATTTTAAAAATATAATAAAAATGGGAGCTAAGTTCCCATTTTTATTATTAAAATCATTCTACTAATGATTTTAATATTTCCCATTTTCAATTAAAAATTTATCAAAATATTTCTCTATAAATAACTTAGCCTCACTGTTATCTTTTAAAAATCTAATAGATTTATCTTTAAATTTTCCAATATTGAATATTCTCTCTGGTATTTTTTGTATTCCTTTATTATTAAAACATCGTAGTACTTCATTATAATTTTTATCTTCAATAATTTCACTTAAGAAATCAACTCTCTCCCTATAATCTTTTTGAATATTAATACCACTAACAAAATTATCAAAATTACCTTCAATATCAGACAAAGTCATACCGTTAGATAAGTTTGTATCCTTAAAGTAGTAATCTATTTTAGTAGAAACATAATTTGATGCTTGTTGCTCTTTATTTGAATTCAATAAATTAATAATATCATTTTTTATATTACTAACAGACCTATCTATATCTTCGACCATAAAATTTTTAGCGATAAGCTTAAGAAAATCTTCATCAAATAATAAATTTTCTGCTTCTGCAACTTTCAGTGAAAAGATATTTGATTTAGCCAAATGTTCTAATCTATTTTGTGGAGTATGATCAGAATCAATAATTCCAAAGGCCTTAGTTGTAGTATTTGTTAAGCTATTAAATGACTTAGTATAGTTAATTACTGATTGACAAGTTCCAACTGGTTTTACAGTTAAGTTAGGGAAAATAGTATTGTATATAGATTCATCAATACTACCACTCAAACCTTCACAAAATAGTATGTTTTTTCTACTTCCTAATAATTCAAATAATAGTGTTTCAGGCAATTTTTCATTATCTGGGATACTTTCAATTTCCCACTGATTAGGATGATTAAAAGATTTTATCCATAATTTCGTAGCAGTATATCTAGTAGATGCAAAATCAATATCATGTGTTAAATACATAAAAATACAATCTTTTCTTTCATTTTCAAGAGTATCCCACAATTTATTTAAGATAGTTTTATGTAGATACATCTCAGGTTCATCTATGACGATGAAAGCATTTTTAGGTGCCTGTAAAATATGTGCGATTAAATATAATGCAACTTTTTCTCCATCACTCATTAAGTATGCCGCATACGTCTTTTGAGTATCTTTAGTTTCTAATGAAATATTTACGCCATCACAAGTTAATGTTCGATGTTGAATCAGACTATTCCATATATTTAATACCTTATCTAAAGTAGATTCTGGTACACTTAAATTTATATTACTATTACCCTTAATTTGATCACAAAATTTATTTCTAAGGCTACTTCTTTCGGCTAATAAATTATCTAATAGTGCATGGAATTCGCCCCCAACTTCTGACAGAAGTGAGTAAGCCGTTCCTCCTCCGTCTGTAGAATATGTTCCTCTAAAATTATTATATCTATTTTGATAATTACCCAACTTTGTTATAGTATTTTGATAATTAGATATTCCACCAAAAGTAGGTACAATTAAGACTTTCTGAGCGGATATTACTACACCATTTTCCATCAAATTATTTTTTAAATATTCTGATAAACTACTTTTTCCTGAACCATTTGCACCTATTGCAACCATATTGTTCGACAAAAATCTTAATTTACTGAAAAATTTTACATTAAATTTAACTGATTCAATTAATTGATTTAAATAATTATTTGTTATTTGATCTAACTGATTTTTTATATTTTGTTTAGAATACGTATTAATAAAAGATAAATCTTTATTTTCGCGATACGGTATATTATTTTGTAAATTAACTATCTGAGTATTAAAATTATTTAGATAATTAACAGGAATAACATCATCGAAGCTACTTAAAATTTCTCTTAAGCTCGTTAATTCAGAAACATAAAAATCGAATTGTTCTAAGGTATTCTCATCACATTCAACTTCGTTACCAATCGCTTTAAGAAATTCTATTTCATTTACGACTTGTTGAAACTTGATCAAAACACTATCTAAAATTTCCATTAAAGACCTTTAACATAAAAAATAAAACAAATCATACACTTAAATTTGTTTTTTATAAAAAATTACTGGAAACATTTAAATTTGATATGACAACCTCATCAGTATTTAACATAAAATCTCTTATGCGCAGTTCATCTGTAAGCCCCAAGTAGAAATGTCCGCTGTTAAAATTTTCTTACTAGTTGCATATGAGATTACACTCATGAAAGGCCGTATCAGGCTAAAAAATGTAAGTCATCTCTATGCTTGTTAGCCGCTACTTTTCACTTCGATTATGGTTAGGAAGTTTATCTTTTAACTTTAAAATCGCTTCAGCTACCAATATTTTTTGATTTAATCTTTTAATTTTCTTAGTTTTTTTATTTATATCATCTTTAAGCATTTCTACAGTTGTAGAATCCTCATTCGCAATTTTATTAAGTATTTCGCTTTTCCAAACACCTAAAGTGGCGTGATGGACACGATATTTTTGAAAAATCTCTGTCAGAGGTTTTCCTTTTAAAATTTCAAGGAGACACTTTTCCTTGATTTCTTTAGAATATTTCATTTTTACTCACACCAATCAACATAAAATAGGTTCAATCAAAAGTTGGATTTTACAAAAAAGGTAAAAACAACGCAAATTATTGATTTTTATGTATAAAAGAACAATTTATTGATATAATATTTTCAAAATTTGAATCGTTTTTTGCTTAAAAATTTGTATTCAACCAAAATAGAAAATCCCATAAAAACTCTTTTTTTGAGGAACAGGACGTTCCGAAATATAAAACAATAATGAAAAGTTCCAGCACCAGAACCGTGAGGTAGTACAGCAGACCTACCTAGCAGCCAAACACGAAAAACCCCGGAATCCTTCCGGGGTTTTTATTAGAGGCTTACAAAATTTTGTAAGCCCCAAGTAGAAATGTTGAAGTCAGTTTATTCAGGTAGGTATGAGGTGACAAATTGCCTTACATCTATCTTTAAAAATGTGTTTCCTGATGTCGGCTTTCATCAAATTTATATTCAAATCTTTCATTTCATTAATCCCTCTTTACATTTCAGAATCCAGTCCTGAACTGCGCTCAGCAGCCCGTTGCTTTGCTTGTAGCTCTTTGCGCTTATCTAGCTCATCTAGAGCCTTGAAGATAGGTTCTGGATTAAACCCGCTAACTTTTGTTGATACTGCTCGACTGAGTTCATTCTCTCGCTGATTTGGTTCGCCAGTGGCTTCGTTTGCTTCTCTATTTCTGCTTGCACCAGGCTCGGTAAAATCTCCCTTAGCAAGCTTCTCAACTCTTCTTGTACGTCTAAAGAATTCACCAAGTTCGTTACATGCGTCTTTAAAATTGTCGCCAATTCGTTTTGTAAAGCTTCTGAAAAATGCTCTGAGACTGTTTGCTCTGATAGCTTTTTCACTATCCCCCGATAGGTGGTTATCTGCTCCACTAACAGATTGTTCCTCTCGATTAGCTTGCTGTTCCTGTTTTTCAAAGTCTCTGTGTAGCTCTCTAGCTCTTCGATAGTCCGTGCTTGAGCCTGAATGAGCTTCAAGTCTTCTTGCTGCTGCTTCAGTTGCTGCTCTAGCTGCTGCTGTTGCTCTTCTATGATCTTCAATAACTGCGTTTCTAAACTCATTTACTTCTCCGCTACTATTCTGTAATTGCCCTCGTACTGCGGTGCTTTCGGGTCTATCTGTACGCATAATCGGCTGTCGCAGTTCGATAGCTTCAGGCTCCCTCCTTGGTGTCTCAGGGCTTCCACTTGGCTGTGCAGTTCGGCTATGTGATCTTTTTGGCTTTTTAAGTAAAACCCTGCTCCGATGCTGCATGTAGCTAAAAAACAGACTAGCAAGATCAAGGGATAGATCGATTTGGAAAGGGTTCTTTTCAAGCTCGCTGCCTGTACTAGCTCTTCTTGTAAGCGGTTCGACTCTTGCAAGCTCTCCTGTAAGCTCTCGACTTGCTTCTGGTGGGCTGCCTGAAGTTCGTTGATTGCTTGTGTATGTACTTTCTGCAACGTCTTCTTGTCTGTTGTAATCTGCTCGATAATCTCGCTCGTTGCTTCGCTCTGCTGTTTTATCAGAGACTCTTTGTTGCTCAAAATTTGGGTCGTCAGATCTTTCGTAGCTTTGTTGTCCTCCTTTCGGAGCTTCAGGGTCAATTGACTGATACTTCTGCTCAAATTCTCGGATCTTGCCGTCAATTTGTTCTGCGTATCGCTGAAGATTTTCTCCATACCTCTTTCGAGCTTCTCTTCTGTATCGTTCTGACGCTTCTGCTGTAAGGCTATCGCCCTCTGCTCCAAATCTAAAATTCTGCTCATAAATAGCACCTTCTAAGCGAATAGGGCGTGAGTTTTCATCGCCATAAGGATTTTTAATGGAAATGGCTTTTGCTGTTTCTTTAGTGATTTCCAGCTCAAGATCAATAAGCCACCGTTTCATGCTCTCACGGTCAGTAATAAAGCCTTCTTCAATTTGTTTTTTGGCTGCTACATCTAAAACTCTTTTGATGTCCGCTGTATTTTTAGGCAGGCTTTTCTTAGTTTTGATATCTTGGCGAAACATCGGATCGTCTGGGTCATGTAACTGATGCTCAAAGTTAATAATCTTCTTAAACAGATCAACTCTCGGCATATCGGCCTCATGATAGAAGGGCTGTAGCCGTTTTCCTGTCAGGATTTCAGTGTTTGGAATCAAGAAATTTAACTCAAGCCTGCGCTCACCTGTTTCCTCGTTTATCTTGTCCCGATGCTCAATCCAAAGCACTCGGTACTGATCTGAGCTCATACCTGGAAAAAGACAGTGCTCAAAATCAGCCATGATTTTGTTCTTGGCTTCATCTGATAAATCGTTTTCATAGAAACTAAGACATCCGCTTGTGTATTTTTTTGCGAAAGGCGAGCTGTCTATAAGCCCTGCAACTTCTGGCTCACTACCGCTTAAAATCTTCGCATGCTCACGGTCGCGCTTTTTCCCAAGAAAGTAATCAAGCGGTCCTTTAGAGAGTCCATCGCCATATCTAAAAAATTCGACAATCATTTTAAGTCCGCTCTCAGTGCTTCAAGGTTCTCATTGATGGCAATCAACAGGTGAAACAGTCTCACAGCATCAAACGGCTTCCCTTTCGCAATATCAGTATTCAAAGCCTTTGCAATCTGATTAATGTTGTTACCAATTCTTGAAAGTTCGAGTAAAAACTCACGATCAAGTTTTGTATAAACCTGCTTTTGCTCTCTCCCCCCTACGGCTGCAATCGCTGACTCACGCAAGAATCTAGCGATATTTTCAACATTGCCATCTCTTAGTTTTTGAAGCTCGGTGTCTGACAGTCTCACCTTGTAAACTTTGTTTCTCTTTTCCATTTTCGACTCAGGCTGCTTTTGCTTTTTACCGCCAAGCTTGTCTTGGTGGTCGGGGGTTTCGGGGTCTCCCTGAACAAGGTCATAGAAGCCTGCAACGAAGTGGAGGGGTCTCTATGTATCCTTGCGTTCCAATACTGATTTACCTGACGTTACCAGAAATAAAAAAAACGGATCTCCGTTAGTGGTGTTTTTGAATTTTTTTTCTGATGCTAATAAATGAATGAACTTTTCAGGCGTGTTCAAGGACAGAAAGTAGCGAGTGAACTGGTATGTTTCTGAGATTCTGATGCGAAGTGTTGAAAGAGATAAGGCTCATTTTTATCTGTATCCGTGCAATTTGAATGCCTCCAGTAGATCCAGAGCGAGTGTCTACGAGCGAACTTACAAAATTCGCATCTCGACTCTCTGAAAAACCGCTTTTTTAGGCTGTGAAGCCTAAAAGAGTGAAAATCACATGCAGAAAATTGAATCTAGATCGAGCGTAGCGAGTAAAAAAGCTTTATGAGCGAAGCGAATTCCGAGTTGCTTTTGCTTTTCTTTAAAGTCACAACGAGATTAACCAAAAAATTGCCCCAGGAATCGAGCGAGAGCGAGATTCAATAGAGTTTGAGCGTAGCGAAAACCAAGGGCAATTTTTCATTCCCCAGGCTTTTAATTATTTTTAAGGTTTTTAAATGCTTTTAGACACGCTGAAAGCCTTTTTTTGCAAGGCTTTCAAGGTGGATAAGACTACAATTTCTTTGTCATAAGACTACAATTTCTTTGTCATAAGACTACAATTTCTTTGTCATAAGACTACAATTTCTTTGCATTCGATTACATCGAGTGATAATGTAGTCTTAATAACACTTACAACCTATGCAGTCTTATGAAAAATGACTTAGTAGTAAAAGATAATGCCTTAATTAATGCCAGTTATAATCTCGAAGTAACCGAGCAACGGCTTATCCTTTTATCAATAATAAGGGCAAGAGAAACAGGCCAAGGGATCTCTTCCGACAGTAAATTAGAAATCCATGCTTCTGATTATGCTTCTCGCTTTGATGTCACCAAAGAAGCTGCGTATAACGCTCTAAAAAATGCAGTTAATAATCTTTTTGAAAGAAAGTTCTCTTTTAAGGAAATTCATAAAGATACAAACAAAGAAATTGTAGTCAAATCCCGCTGGGTTAGCCGAATTGCATATGTTGATGACCTTGCTACATTAGAAATTACCTTTGCACCAGATGTTGTTCCTCTTATTACAAGATTGGAAAAGCACTTTACGAGCTATCAACTTAAACAGGTTGCGCAACTAACTAGCAAATATGCTATTCGTCTATATGAGTTTCTAATTGCTTGGAGAGACGTAGGAAAAACACCTGTTATTTCTTTATCTGAGTTCAGAGAAAGATTAGGACTTGAGATGAATGAATATCAAAAAATGGTTAATTTTAAAAGTCGTGTTTTAGAACCAGCCATAAAGCAAATCAATGAGCTGACTGATATACATGTAAAATACGAACAGTACAAAACAGGAAGATCTATCTCAGGCTTATCATTCATTTTTAAGCATAAAAAAATTGATTCGATACCTTCAGAAAGAGATCCAAACACGGTAGATCTATTTACCCAAATGACGGATGCACAACGCCACATGTTTGCCAATAAACTTTCAGAGCTACCGGAAATGGGTCGGTATTCCCAGGGAACTGAAAGCTATCCACAATTTGCTATTCGTATTGCTGAGATGCTTCACGATCCTGAAAAAATCAAAGAACTATATCCATACCTAAAAAAAGTGGGATATATGCCATTAAATAAAAGGATTTAGTAAATGGCTAAATTATCACTAAGTGAAGTATCTAACCGCTTTAACGTCAGTCGTTCTACGCTATATAGGGCCATAAAAGAAGGGCGTATATCTCGAAGCTCTGATGGTCTTTTTGATATTGCAGAAGTCATCCGATGCTTTGGAGAGCCGATCAAAAAGCATGAACAAAAACAAGAAGTGGATCAGTCTAAAGATGATGCTGATTTACGTCAGCTTGTTGATTTTATGAAAAAGGAAATTGAGTCATACAAAGATCGTGAGAAACGCTATTTAGATCAAATAGACCGCTTTCAATTGCTATTAGGGCATAAAGAGTCTGAAGAAAAAATATCTCATGATGCACCAGTGACACATTCCAATAGTGCACCATGCGACAACAATAGTAAAATAAGTGAAACTATTGATAATAATAGAGATAGTGAAATTAAAACATCCCATGAGACATTGGGGACACGCCCTAATGAAACACCAAAACACGTACCAAATACGCATTATGAGACAAAGAAAAAACGTGGTTTATTTGGCCGTGTACTAAATGCTGTTTTTGATAATGACTAAGGGAGAGAGATCATGCCGAAACTGAAAGATATTGCCCTGGGAATTATTGTGGCCCCGCTGCTGATCCCCATCATGCTGATTGCATCGTACCAGGATAAAAAGGCACTCAAAAAAGAGCTGAATGAACGCCAAAAAGAAAAAGACCAGGCATCCTGATTATTCAATTGAGCTAATCAAAAGCGTGAAACATTGCTCAAAGAATAGGCGTGGAACGTGAAAAATCATAAAAAAAGCCCACCTTGGGGAAGGTGGGCTATAAACTAGAAACTACAGCATTGATTTCTAAGGAAAATTATAACACATTTCGTATAAGGTGTATTATGTTAATTTTAGGGAAATTAAAGAGTAGAAATGAACTTAAATCTAAATAATAAAAAATTTGTAAATGCTAAAAATACATCTAATGGAGAAGTATCTCACGAGACTATTTTTAATTATTACCAAGTAGGTGAGCGTATAGAAGCTACCTATTCTGGTGGCAGTATTACCAATGGACATTTACTAGGTTTCATGACTTCTGAAAAAACTTTCACTATGGCATACCACCACATCAATGAGATGAATGAATTACGTATAGGTGAATGTAATACTGAGATTGAGATCCAAGCCAATGGAAAAATTAAGTTAATTGAAAATTGGCAATGGCGTAATGGAGACTGTTCTACAGGCGAATCAATACTTGTTGAAATGTAAGGTAGAAATAAATAAAGCCCAGATCTTAGATCGGGGCTTCGTATAATCCGTATTATGTTAATAATATAAATTTTTAAAAGCATATTGATTTAATAATAGAAAAATTATCAGAGTAGGGCATGTGTAAAGTAAACGTTCGATTATTAACCAATAATGATTAAAGACTTATATCTTGTATGTGTTAATTTTATTAACATATGTATACCAAATTAATAATGCCTTAAGTGAAATAGTATGCTAGGTAAACATCATCATTTTTTAAAAAAATTTTCGATCAGTGATGCTGCTATAGCGTATAAAAAACCTCGCTCGACTATACTTAAATATATAAAAAGCGGAGATTTCGAACTTGACTACAATAAATTGATTGAATACAGTCAGTTAGTTAAAAAATTTGGTGAACTTACTTACTCTATACAGGACGAAAGAGAGCAACAAATCAAAAAACTAAAAGATGAAGTTATGCATTTAAAAAAACAACTTAACTTTTTTAAATATACTTCAATCTCAAACAAAAATAGACTATTAATCTCTCATAAACACTCCATTTAACATAATGGCGGTTATACGAAATTAGTAGTTTTTACGCGGAATTCCTAACGTATTCATCTTTTGTCTTATATCTTTATTTTTACCAATAGGTAAAATATATTCATAACTTACATCGAAAAGTAGGTAATTAAGAAAAAAATTACAGCGTTTTATAAGCCTTATAGTAACGGGAGAGACTATAGGGCTTTTTATTTATCTTAATATTCATATATCTATGATGAGGCCATGATGCTCGGCGATATAAAAAACCGGCTTGAGAATAGATCGGTCTTTTATGATATTTGCTAAAATACTCTTTTAAAATATAAAAAACTAAGCGTGTGTAGCACTGGGTATAGGTGTTCTTTGTGCTTAGTTATTAGCGTTATTTAAACAAGTATAAGTCAATTTTTACCTAATGGATTTGCTTTTCAACTAGTTCCAATTTCTTTAATGCTTGCCCTTTTTTATGATCATTATTAATCTTTACAACTAGAGCTAAAATAAAAACCATCACTATAAAAACAAGGAAAATCAAATGCTTTTTCATCATTAATCCCTTCTTTTGATCTTTAAGAATGCCTTGCTCCTTTCTAAATAGATATGACATAAGGGAAGCACTGATACAAGCCTTTTTAAATGACTTTAGCAACTCGATAAACAGTTGCAACTCCACAATTCACTGCTTTGGCAATTTCTTCCTTAGTCATATTGCCAGCTGCTAGCAATTCTTTTATTCGTTTGTGCTTAGCCTCATTGGCTTTCTTACCTGTTGGTTTGTAACCCGAACGTGCCAGGCCCTGCTTAATACGTTCTATACGTTTCTCATTGTCCAGGCGGGCCATTGTTGCCAGGAGATCAATCAACATATTGTTGATGAGATCCAGGATTGAATGAGTAATGCTGTCACTGGTTTGAATCATTTGGTAGGTAGTAGGAAGATCTGCTACGACTAAACGAAGTCCCTTCTCCTGGATCCTGCGCTTCAGCTCTTGAAAATCCTGTTGGGTTAGGCGTGATAATCGGTCAATACTTTCAACCAACAAGGTGTCACCTTGATTTGCTTCTGACAGTAGCTTATTCAATTCAGGTCGGTCTAACTTGGTACCACTATAGTTTTCCACGTACACAATGGTTTCGCCCAAATTCAAGTTTTGGTTTAGATCCTGAAGAATCTGCAAAGCCCTTTCTGCATCTTGATCTTTAGTTGAAGCTCGTAGATAAATACGTGTATTCATTTCTATCATTTAATCTTAATTCTGTTAGATTAATGATAACACTATCATTTAATTATTGCATTAAGTCTAATGATAGATATTGTATGCGATTTGGCTCGCTATCATTCAGCTATACTCTTTTGATAAAAAAAGCATAACTAAAAGCCATGCCTTGGGAATTCGTATAACGTGTATTATGTTAATTTTAGAAAATCTCAACAATTATTAATTAGCATAAATAGCAAACTTGCTTTCATCATTGAGCCAATTACCTGATCTCTCGAATTTCCCTAATTGTAATGCTTTCTCTCTATGGCTTTCAAAGCAGCTAATTGTATGTTTTTTATTCTAAAAATACGGGGGAATTACATATAAATCATTAATCTATAAAAATTAATATATCATCTTAAAAAATTAAATTAAATTACCTTAATCATGCATACAGTAATCCGTGGATTAGTAGAAAGTTTTTCTAAAAATTTTAGTTTAGATCAGAGCTATGATCTCGCTAAGCAATTCGAATTTTTTGTTAATTATCTTTTAGTTGCACCTAAAACTTCTGACATACATTTACAACCAGTTGAGATAACTACTGGAGATGATGATGCTTCATTAGATGGAATTGCAATTCTAATAGATGGTGAGTTAGTTACATCAGTAGAGATGGCTGAAGATATGCTACAAAGCAGTCGAAGACAACTCGAAGTAAAGATCATTTTGACTCAAATTAAGTCAGGTGAAGCATTTGAAAAAAAAGAAATTACAAATTTCATGTCAGGAGTCATAAATTTCTTAGAGCAAGATTCTTGTTATCCTGAAGGAGACTTCAATGCTATTAACCATAGAATACTTTTTTATATTCTAGCAAATGTTAGGAGTATTAAAAATAATTTACCTGACATTGAAGTTTATTATGCTACAAGCGGAATTTATCGTGAAACAAGAGAGTTAAAAGGAGCTTTAAATTTAATTGATAAAAAAATTAAGGAAAAAACATATTTTCATTCTATAAAAGTTGAAGCAATTGATAGACAAAAAATTATTGAGTTACATGATAACTTAAGTAAAGATTTTACTTCTCGTATAAGAGTCGAAGAATTATTTGCTATCCCTGCAACTGAAAAAATCCCACAATCTTATTTGGCGATGGTAAAAGCTAAAGATTATGTTAATGAGATATTAACTAACAAGGAAGAAGGTAACTCATCATTAAGATTAAATATTTTCGATGAAAATATCCGATCATATTTAGGTGAAAATGTAGACGTTAACCAAAATATTCAAGGTTCATTATCTAATAGTAATAATAAAAGCATTTTTTCAGTTTTAAATAATGGTATAACAATCATAGCTCCTAATATCGCTTTTTCCCCTAGTGAGAAGACTATAGAACTTACAAACTATCAAATTATCAATGGTTGCCAAACTAGTAATGTTTTATTCGATAATAAAGATTTATTAACAGACGATGTACGTATTATCGTTAAATTTGTTAGTACTAAAGATAATGAAACTATAAATACTATAATATCTTCAACAAACAGTCAGTCACACATTGATGAAAATGCATTTTTATCATTGAAAGATAAGGCAAAATTAGTACAAAGATATTTCGTTACAATGGAATCAAAGAATACTGATGAAAATAAAATTTATTTTGAAAGAAGAAAAAATGAATTTCGTAATATAGTTTCATTAAGTTCAAAAATCTTTGATTTGAGAACTTTAGTTCAAGCTTACAATGCTATGTTTCTAAATGAACCATCTAATTCTTCACGTTATGTTAAGAAAATCTTTGAGGATAAGGAACTTTTCTTAGAAGATGATGATGAATCATACTATTATGTAGCAACTTTTTGTCTTTATAAAGTCAATGTGATGATTAATAGCAAGAAGTTTAAGTATGGATTATTGAAATGGCATTTCCTATATATATTTAAGTTTTTAGCACTTAATAAGACAAATAATTTTGAAAGAAATTCAAGCAAAGCAAATAAAAATTCGGAAGAATTAATGAAGATATTAAAAGACAAGATAAAATTTGAAAAAACAATTAATGAATTTAATTCTATTGTTGAGAAGCTACCTCTCCCAACGATAGATATTATAAAACGTCAAAAATACGCTCATGATCTATTTTCAGAAACGCAAAAATTTTTAAAAGAAAAATAATAATTTTTTGTATGATTAAAGACCATTATGGTCTTTAATCATATTTAATATTAGATCTCTTGCATAAATCAAAAAACAACCAATTTAGTGATTATTTTTCGTACCGATCAATAAGCCATATTCGGTTATCATTGTTGCATGAACTACTCAAAAGTAAAAACATTGCCAAGCCAGCA
>NZ_VPDH01000083.1:0-13714 GCF_013417785.1 Acinetobacter sp. YH12227
AAATGTATATCGTTGGCAGAAGAAATTATTTAGACCAGTTATCAAAAACTTCATTGATGACTTTATTCTCGATAAAAATCATCTGCTACCACAGAGAATCTATAAATAATAGTGCGTAAGTCCTATATTCTTATAATCCACATACAGACCAATTACACCTCCCAATGTCCCCAGCGCCCCAGCGCCCCAGCGCCCCAGCAAAAATTCTAAAGGCTGTCGCAGATGAGGCAACAGCTTTGCCTTGAGTATGGAAATTTTCACCCATAGCCTCAAATGTCACAGCAAGTAAAGACATCGAAGAACCAACCAATTGCGCTGCAATTTCTGGTTTATTTTCAACATCTTTTTGCCAAGCACCGTATTGAAAATAAAAATTCAACATCTCAAAAATACCGACAATTGCCAATATACGATTCTTAGTTATATGTGGCGATGATTTGACCGCTAAATTGACCTTTGTTCGAATATCGACGGCAGCAGCCACTGAAAAATTCTGATTTCCAGCTACTACTGCTCTTGCCGCAGAGTTAAATTGAACATTATAAAACAACTGCGTAATTGGAATGTGTTTTGCAAGTGGACCTGACTTTAAATACAATAGTCGAGAAATATGTATTTGACTCCCTTGAATTGCTATTGCATTAATTTGATTGACCTGCACTGTTCTCATTTTCAAATCTGAGAATTGTTTTAATGCAGAGTTCAATGCTAAAGACATCCAATAAAAAAGTTTATCATTAACTTTAAAATCTCTTGCTTGAATATATTTCTTACTTTCAGCCTGACTCAACCATTCATCAAAACCTGCATCTGCAGCAACAAAAGCAGAAAATCCTTGTTTTGTATAGTCCATCATATTTTTTGCGGTATCGTCACTGCTAAAAATTTGATTATAATTCTGTATCAACTTCGCATTATTAAAACAATATGCACGAAGAAACAAATTACTCGTTTCTACTGTTTTCTTTAATAACCAAGAGTTTATAAGCTCTTTTCCCTTATCTAAAAAAGTAATCCCATACATTAGATCCATAACGACAGCATGAAAGATAAAACCATTGCTTCCTTCAGGCAACTTGCCACTTTCTAGTACTTCACTCGTATCAAAATATACCAATCCATTTAATAAATTTTGTGAAGTTAACCATTTATAATGATCATCAAAGTAGCTAATTGCATTGTTATATCCTTTTTTCGACTCACTATCGACTTGACTATTAAAATGATCAATTGCGGTTAAATCTAATTGATCTTGGCATTTCTTCCATGCTACTTCTCCCTTAGCAATACCTTTTTTAACAATAACACCTTGCTCACCTTCTTGATTTTTCTCAGAATTATCTGAAGTACCAAGATTTTCTTTTCTTTTTTGTTCTGTTTCTGCAATTTGTTTTTCTAAGAGCTTAACCGTTTCCCAATCTTTATTCCGTCTAGCCGCTTCTAATCGATCTTTTCTGCGCTTATCCAATGCGCTATATTTCTCAATATCCTGCGTTCTTTGAATAAATTCTTTTGTCCTTATACCAATATAGTTTTCTTGAACAGTCTTTTGAATATTTTCTATTAAATTAATAGTTTGCATTCTATGGTGGTTAGAAATACCATTTTTCTTTGTGTTAAGAAAAGTATTTAAATCTGCAAATGCTTTTCTATTTCTAGCTTCGTTAAGCTTAGCGGTAATTCCTATTGCATCATAAAGTGCAATTGCACAATATTCTTTAGGCTTCGCTTTAAATTCTCTATTAATTGCCGCCCATCTTCCAGCTCCAAAGCTGTTCTCACCAATATGTACTTTATTTAAAGTTTGTGAAGATAAACAATGTTGTTGTGTTAAATTACCTCCTTTCCAGCCTTTAATATCAATTTTTTGCCAATAACCCTTTCCTACATACGAGTCTGCATTATTCTCAAATTCTAAACGTTTTTTTGCGGTCAACGGAGCATGCGTGTAAATAATATAAGTACTATCCACATCATTAGGTGTAATCTCTGGAACAGTAATCAATGAAGCTTTAAATGAATGACCTGATTTTTGACAAGCAAAATTATTCGCTTCTAAGGGTGCTTTTTTTCCAATTATGAATTCTTGATTATAGCCATTTTTTGTAATATAACCCTTCCACTCAGGCTTACCTTTTCTTTTAAAATATAAATATATATAACCATTCTTAATAATAGAAACAGTATATTTGTGATTTGATAATTTTATTCCATCACTTACATTTTTACCTAAATTAGAAGGTAAAGTACTCACCCCCAGAGATGCTACAGAATACCTTAAAGGTAAAAAACTAAATCCACTTTCTCTACAAAAATTTGAACATTCTTTAGCATTTTGCTTAGCTGTAATATTCTGTTTATTACTATGAATTGATTGAATGGGAATCTTAGAGTTTTTACCAGCTTTTTCCACTTCACTTTTCATTTTTTGCGGATCTAATGAAATTTTTTTTGGTTCTAATGAATTTGGACTACCTAAGCCATATCCTTTTAAGTTTTTCTTCCATTCCTCACTCGTAGCTTTGTTAATTTGTGCTTGTGAACCTTTTAGCATAGGTAGCTTAGAATTTGTAATATTAACGGTTGAATTTTTTTTATCATTACCCATGAGTAATACTCTCTAAATCATTTAAATCATTTTTTATTAACACCCATTGATCTTTATGAAGAAAATTCATAGCTTCATTAAAATCGTATTCATTTTCTGTCTTATTCCAATATTGTTCTAGAATATTTTCAACTTGAGGGTGAATAAAAAAATGTCGACCTAATATTTCAGCGTATAAACCATAACTCAAAAGATCAGAATATTTATGAACTTCGTATTCTTCATGTGCGACAAATAAGTTTAATAATATATTCTTCGGATTTAATTTATCTCGATCTATTTCATCATATTCAAATGCCGATCTAAACACCAAATTACTAATTTCTATTAAATCTAAAGCTAGAGATTGATCATGTGATAATTTATTAATTTTTCGGGATATAAATTTTTTATCTTGTTTTTTTCCCAGCTAAAATATCCAATAGGATGTACAAAATTCCATATCTCAAATAATCCTAGTAAACTATTCAATTCCATTTCATTAAATATTTGATCCAAATAATTTAATACTCTAGGATCATACCAACGGAATAAGATTTTTGAATTTAGATCTTGAACAACTACACTACTTTTGAATTTTTCATTGATTATGTTATTTTCAAGTACACTTGTGCCAAATCCATGTACTAAATATTTATCATTTTGAACTTCAAAATTATTGGAAATTTTTTTAGCGATTTCTTTCCCAACTTTTTCTAGTACGTCTTTCTTTTTTATTTCCAAAAAAAATAAGTTAGTATTCTTTGGCTTATTGCCCTGAGCTAAAGGCAAATAAATGATATTCTCTTCTTTTAAACAGCTTTTTAACTCACTAAAGCTATCAGCCTCTAAAGTTTCATCAAGTAAAACCAATAATCGACCAGTTCGATCAAGAAGAGCACTCATATCTTCAAAGATTTTATCTGTAGAGTAATTTTTAATTTCATTGACCAAATAAAAACTACTCATAAAATCACCTTGGCAGAACCCAACTCTGCAGCTTGACCTTGCTTCGCTGAGCAATCTGGTAAATTTAAAGCTGGTGGATTTACTGATGTCGGCGAAGTAAACTTATGCTGTCCCGCTTTCGCCTCAAACTTCCCACCCGTAGTCGGAAACACGCCCGAACCATTCAGTTTGATCTGCGATCCCCCCGCAGTTAAATTAATCTCTTTAGGGCTGGTGATATAAACCGTATCTTCGGTTGAAATAATCTGAATGCCCTTACGTGCAATTAGATCGAGTCCATCACCTTGTGCCTGAATTTCAACTTTCCCTTTCCCAGCAAATGCTCTCAATCCTTCTTGCGCTGCAAATAAACTGATTTTTTTGCCTGCATGACCAACTAATGATTTTTGTGTTGAAATATTGATACTCTCTCCCGCAGTTTGGCTAATCTGGCCATTTGCGGAAATATGTACATCTTCATTGGAACTCATCGCAATCGAATTTGGCGCAGCTAATACCATTACGGCCGACTTAAACTCAGCAGCTTTTTGCTGATCATCCTGACTTAATATCTCAATAAAAGCTTGAAGACTCTCCAATACTTCAAGAGGGTCGGTCTGTTGGTTTTTCGCTACATCACTCAGCCCTTTAGCATTATTCAATGCACTTTCGATTTGAGTATGGGCTTCATTGCTCGCTAAATGTACCCCACCTGCCTGTGCTTGCTGATGTGTCGACACCAATAAACCTTGTCCAGCTCGTACCGCCCCCCATTGATCGGTCCGCAGTTCAAAGCCTTCACCCCGACTTTCACTCTCGGCCTTTTCTTTAGGATGGCTTAAATTACCTAAGTTTAACTGTGTCACACCGTGACTGCTTTGCAGTTGGGTGGATATTTGTCCTGTAGTGTCATCAAAGCGCAGTTGTCCAAAGCCTTCACCCCCGACTTCTTTAGAACGAATCCCTGCTAGCTTTTTGGTATCTGGTAATTGTCCTTTATTATCAAATTTAGTAGGACTACGCTGCGCTTCATGAATACGACCCACGACAAAAGGTCGGTCAATGTTTCCATCAAAGAAATCAACGACAACTATTTCACCAATTCGAGGTAAGAAACGTGCGCCATAACCTTCGCCGGCCCAAGGCGTCAGCACATCAACCCAAGCCGAGTCTGTGTCATTATTATTCGCACCTGCACCGCCATCATGGCCATGATCATCGGAACGGGTAAATAGGAAACGGACTTTTATCCGCCCCCATTCATCAACATGAATTTCTTCACCAGCAGGACCCACAACTTTGGCACGCTGTGGATGTGTTACTGGTCTATGTGTAAGCGGATTAAATTCAGGGACGGTCGTAATATTGCGACGTTGTAAAGCTAAGGTATTGGCTTGGCGTTCATCCGCATCGCTTTGTTTGACTTGCCACTGACTTTGATGGATCAGTTGTGTAACTTGTTCGGTTAAGTCTTTGGGTAAATTATTTTGGTTATAAAAAGACTTGGATAAAATCAAAAATTCTTGATCGGCACCCCGATGCTGTTCAATCTCTGGATGCTCATCCAATTTGAACCAGTAACCAACCTGCGTATCACGTACAGTACTTTTGGCAATAAATTGTTTGGCTTGAGCCGCATAATAATCACTAAAATTTTGATTGAGACGTTCAACTTGAGCACTATTATAGAAGCAGTTGCAGCATCTTCACCATTCAGATCTTGCATCCATGCGGGGCTCACATGCCATGCCTGCTCTAAGCTTAAGCTCGCATTATCTTGATTATTACTATGTAGATGTTTGCTTTGTACTGAACCACCACCTTCGTCCTGTTCAAGCACATCCGCCTGCCACCGCTGCACATGTACCGAGGTCGGTTGTAGACTCCGCTGACCAAAAAAACTAGTCATACTGTCATTTTTCTCAGTCGCACTACTGCGATGAAAACGAATATTGCGTCGATTCAGCGCTTGATATTGGCTGTTATCATCAATTAAGCGTAATTTTTGCGGTTGCATCTGTGCTGATGATGAAGCGACAAATAATTCGGCTTCATCAATTAACCAATGGATCCCTTCACTACGTAATAAGCGCGTTAAAAAATCATAATCCGTTTCATTGCTCTGCATCACAAAAGGACGAATATCGTAGTCTTTTTGCAGCCCACTTAAATCTAAAGATAAGCTAGAAGCGAAAAGTGGACTCTTTTTTTGCCACTCGCTAAATACCGTTTCAACGACATCACGAACCGATTTGTTCATAAACACGCGACTATTGCGGCGTTTATGCCAAAGTGAAGTAGCATCTTGTAATGTCAGACGATACAGAGTTAAAGCACCATCACTTTGCCCCTGATATGCTTCAGTAATAATCCCACTTAAACGAAACAATTGACCCGCATCCGTGACCTGATCAATTGCAGCTTGTGTACCAATAAATTGTTTGAGTTCTAAGGTGGCAGAAGTCGATAGACAGATCAGTTGAACATTTAAACCCTCGCTTAAGGTATGTTCTCCATCAATGCGTTGTAAAAAGACCTGCTGATTTAAATTAGTATTCGAAAATTGGATATGTAAGGCGCGTCTTTGTGGGTTAATACCCAACTTCTCAAGCGCTGAATAAATATTGCTAAGCATAGTTATTATCGAAAATCAATTTTATATAAAATATGCAGCACATTTAATCAAAAAAACCGATATATGCCTAGATTTCAAACGAAGCCTTTGTTTGGCTTTATGTAAACACACAAGCCTTTTTTCAGCTAAATATTGTTATTTTTGAGAAACAAGTCTCAAAGTTTAGATCAAATATAGATACATAAAAAACCAATGCCTAAGCATTGGTTAATTAATTATGATACTGATGAATATTAATTATCGCCTAAAAATGCATGTATATTTTCAAGTTGCTCTATGGCATGCACATGTCTTTGTACAGCAGCTTTTTGTAAATATTGCTTTGCGGTATTTAGGTCACGTTCTACACCTTCACCATGTATATACAAACGGCCTAAATGGCTTAATGCATCGGCATTCATTTGTTCAGCGGCTTGTAGATAATAACCCAGCGCTTTATTTATATCTTTCTTCACACCTAAACCATGCTCATACAGTTGTCCCAATTGAGTCATCGCATCTGCATTATTTTTGTCCACCGCAATATTGAGACATTTCAATGCCATCGATAAATCCTGTGGTATCTGCTTTGCGTCTAAACTTTTTTGCGCTAACGTCGTTAATGCTTGAGCATGTCCTAATTTTGCAGCCTTAGATACTGCAGCTAAGGCCAACCCTGCATCAGCTGTAATCTCATTTAAAGTATTTTCAGTGTATAAGCGATATAAATACCATGCAGCATGCGCTGAGCCCTGTTCAACAGATTTATTTAAATAACTCAAAGCCTTGTCACGGTTTGGCAAAGGATATTCTGCTGTACTATACAAACGACCAATCACATAGTTTTGATCTGCGACACACTGCATCGGCGTATTCAAATATTCCTCTGCAGCTTGCCCCATTAACTTTTGCGCTTGCGACATATGTTGCGCATGGCCAATACCTTGCAAATAACACATTGCAAGCCCCATTTGATTAAAAAAATTAGGCTGTAGTTGATATGCCATTTTATATAATTCAAATGCTTTTGCAGGATCATCACTGACTAAATACTTTTCAAAATACAAAGCTGCAATCACCGTAATCGCCATCGCATCTTTTTGCCGCGCAGCTTCAGATAAAAAACTAAACCCCAATTTTTCCTGTTTTTCTAAATGCCATCCATGAAAATGGGCAAGACCCAAAACTCGGTTCGCTGCTGCAATTTTTTGCTCACGTGCTTGATTTAATAAATCATGATACACCCGCTGACGCTGATCAATATCAATTTTCCCCATCAATACGGCTTGGTAATATTCATACAAATCCTGCTTATCTCCCAACAATAAGCAGCGCTTAAGATAGTGCAGTGCTTTTTCTTGATTACTTGGAAAATATTGATCCGATTCGTAGATTTGTTTTAGCAATTGATTGGCAGCTAAATGATCTTGTGCAGCGGCCTCAAATAGATAACCTAAACCCAAACTCAAATTGGGTTCTGTCAAATTCAGATAGTACTGAGCCAATTGATACTGTGAATTGGCATGTCCTTGTGCTGCATTTTTTTCTAATAATTTAAATTGTTGTTGCTCTGTTTGGGTTTGATCGTCTGGGTTTAATTCTGCCAAACGATATTGCGCCTCGAGATGACCACGCGCCACCGCATGTCGATACCAATATACTGCCTTTTCAGCGTCAGCATTTGCACCAAATTTTGCTTCCGCCATTTGACCTAAATAATAAGCAGCTTCATCACTGCCTAATTGGAAGGCTTTTTCTAACAGGCTGGTTGCATGCTCAACACTCGCTTCCCGACCTAAGCCTTTTAATTGCATCAATCCCATGGCCACATAGGCTTGTGGTATTTCATGTTGCTTGGCCATGTTTTGATACAACTCATAGGCACGCAGATAATCAGGCTGTACATCTGTGGTTAAACGCTCAGCAAACTTCAGCTGCGCATCCAATTGTTCTAGCCACAAATCATGCCCAACTGCTTTGGCTTGATCACGTTTTACTGGATCTGGTCTTTTCCACATCCAAAACGCCAATGTCAATATCCCCAAAATTAGTATCAGTAAAAACCACATACTTGCCCCAAAAATAATATTTTTTAATTATTCCAACATTGTGTCTGATTTTAATTCTATATACAAAAAAAGCACCGCTTTCGGTGCTTTAATTTTTTTCAAAATGCGATAGCAGTCATGCTTTTACACGTTTTACGTCTAATTTTTTCAAAACCTCTGCCACAGCAACCATTGCAAAGCTCGATGTGACCACAACTGCCGAGCCATAACCACCACAGCGCAGTCCTGCACTTGGACATACATCAGCACTAGAAAATGGATTATCAATTGAATATACACAGGTAATGCCAAATTTTTCTTTGGGCTTTTTACAAATGCCTTTACCACGTAACTGTGTACGCAACTTTGCTAACATCGGGTCTTGCTCAGTTTTAGATAAATCCGCCACACGAATTTTTAATGGATCGAGTTTACCGCCTGCACCACCCGAGACAATCAACGGAATTTTATTAAAACGACAATGTAACATGAGGGCGAATTTCGCTTTCACGTCATCAATACAATCTAAAATTAAATCGGGATTGCCGGCTAATATTTCTTTCACATTTTCAGGTGTTAAGTAATCATCAATTAAATTGAGTTTTATCCGTGGGTTAATCGAACGACAGCGTTCAGCCATTACTTCAATTTTTTCATGCCCTAGGGTTGAACTCATAGCGGGTAATTGACGGTTAATATTTGATGCTGCGACCACATCCATATCGACCAAGGTCAGTTCACCAATACCTGTACGTGCCAAAGCTTCAACCGCCCATGAGCCTACACCACCGATCCCAATCACCATGACATGACTTTTTTCATAATGATGAAAACTTTCATCACTATATATTTTGGCTACACCAGCAAAACGGCGGTCATATTCATCATCTTGGAGCAGTTCAGTCATAGGTATGGAGGCAGTGTTAAATCAGCCGCCATTTTAGCAAACTCACTGCTATTTTTGTTTGATAAAACGCAATTCAGCATACATCGCAATAGAGCTGAATCCGCATCAGGTCTAAATCCATCAAAATAAACATTTACAGCGAATGGAGATCTGCTTTAAAAATATAACCATAGATCAAAAGCTCAAGTGTGTATTGCCATGGACATCCATCCTCTGCCAAATAATTTAAAAATTACCGATGACAAAAATGAAATAGATTTAGATACAGTGCACCGCTTTTTAAGTGATACCTATTGGTCAAAAGATATTCCTAAACATGTGGTGAAAAAAGCGATTGAAAATTCCTTGGCTGTGGCTTTACTTCTCGATGATGAACTCATTGGTTTTGGTCGTGCCATAACGGATTATGCAACATTTGCCTATTTAGCAGATATTTATGTAGCAGATAAGCATCGAGGCCAAGGTTATTCAAAATTGATTGTGAGTACTCTATTTGAAAAATGTGGCTCTGCAAATTTGAGACGCATGCTGCTTGCAACGGCAGATGCACATGGTTTATATCGTCAATTTGGCTTCACTGATTTGGCTCAACCTGCGAATTTCCTTGAGATTCATCAAGCCAACGTCTATCAACGGTAGTGCAAACGCTTCGAATAAAAAAAAGAGGCTTTCGCCTCTTTTTTATGTCACAACCTTAGTCTTTATTCATAATAAAGAAATACTCACGATAGTATTTGAGTTCTGCAATCGAGTCACGAATATCATCCATCGCCAAATGCGACGCATTTTTCTTTAAGCCACCCATGATCTCTGGGCGCCAGCGTTTCGCCAATTCTTTCACTGACGACACATCAAGGTTACGGTAGTGGAAGTATTGTTCCATTTCAGGCATTAAACGATGTAAGAAGCGGCGGTCTTGGCAAATCGAGTTACCACACATTGGTGAAGATTTTGGATTTACCCATTTTTTTAGGAATTCTAAAGTTTGTTGTTCAGCATCTTGTGCCGTCAATTTACTGCGACGAACACGCTCAATTAAGCCAGATTGACCATGTTGACGAGTATTCCACTCATCCATTGCATTGAGCACGCGATCTGATTGATGAACGGCTAACACAGGCCCTTCCGCCAGAATATTCAGGTTATCGTCCGTCACAATTGTAGCAACTTCAATAATCTGGTCGTTATCTGTATCGAGACCTGTCATTTCAAGGTCAATCCAAATCAGGCGAGTATCAGGTGTGCTGCTCATAAATGTGCAATCTTATTAGGCTATAAAAGTGAACATAGTAGCAAATTTATTGGGGTTGCGCTGTAATTAGACCCCGCTTCATGCTATTTTTGCCATCTAGTTTTCGTGGTTTTTTAGGATATGAATGGCTTTAATTCGTAAGCGTCGACTGACTGAACAACAGCAACGACGCATTCAGAAACAGCATAAATCCCGTCAAGAAGAAATTGACACGTCTTCCGATTTGGAAGGTTTAGTCGTACAACATTATGGACGACAACTTGAAGTCCAAGCCTTGTCTACGCCTGAAATTCATCCTGAAAAACCTGTGGTACAAGCTGGTGAACCTGAACCACATTGGAAACCAATCGAATTAGGCAGCATTTGGCGCTGTCATACCCGTACCAATCTAGAATTATTGGTTACAGGTGACCGTGTTAAATGGCAAGCAGATCCTATTACCGGCTTGGGTATTATTACCGCAATTCATCCGCGTCAATCTTTACTCACACGCCCTGACCGTTACCACAAAGTAAAACCTGTGGCGGCCAATGTCAGTTTAATTGTAATTGTCTTTGCGCCCTTGCCTGAACCAGCCCCAGGTTTAATTGATCGTTACTTGGTGGCATGTGCAGATGCAGATATTCCTGCTCTATTGGTCATGAATAAGTCAGACTTATTAAAAGACAACGATCCTATTCTATGTTTGTTGGATGAATACCGAAATTTGGGTTATGAAGTTTTACAAACACAGTCGGATGGCGATTTAACGGAATTATCAAGCCGACTTTCTGGCGAAACTGTGGCTTTTGTTGGTCAATCCGGTGTCGGTAAAAGTACCCTGATCAATGCCATCGTGCCTGAAGCTGCACAAAAGACCAATATCATTTCTGAAAACTCAGCGCTTGGTCAACACACCACAACATCAACCCGTTTGATTGCATTTGGAGAAGGATCTGCCTTAATTGACTCTCCAGGAATCCGTGAGTTTGGCTTATGGCATTTAGAACTCGACAAGGTTCAACAGGGTTTTCCAGAAATTGAATCGCATTTGGGCTATTGTCAGTTCCGTAACTGTACACATAAACATGAAAAACAATGTGCGCTTCGTATTGCTGCACAAAATGGTGAAATTTTGCCGCGTCGTTTAGAAAGTTATTTACGTCTAATTGACGAAATCACTGAAGCGCAGCAAAAAAATTAATTTTTATTCTACTATAGCCCTTGAAGGGGTGATTTTGATCACCATATTTATGAGCTATACTCTTGGCAATTTTTAAATTGTAATTAGGTGAATTGTGGAACGTTGGTTCGAGTTTATGGGGAATCACCCCTTCTTATTTGGAACATTGGCTGTCTTGGTCGTATTGTTCTTTATTCTGGAAGGCCAGCGTAATGGTCGCAAAATTTCACCACAGTCTTTGGGTATTTTAGTTAAAGCTAAAAATGCACAATTGATTGACTTGCGTGATGCGAAAGATTTCCGCGAAGGTCATATTAGCGGTAGCCGTAATATTCCATATAGCCAAATTACAAAAAATATTGAAGAGTTAAAGACTTCTGACCGTCCATTGGTGTTCATTTGTAACTTAGGTCAAGTTGCAGGTACTGCACTTCAACAAGTCGGTCATGCTGACGCTTACCGTCTTGACGGTGGTATTAGCAACTGGAAAGCTCAAGGCCTTCCATTGGTTAAAAGCAAATAATAACGCTTCTTAGGAGATTAACATGGCTGAAGTTACGATTTATTCAACAACTGTATGTCCTTACTGCATTCGTGCTAAACAGCTCCTAGAGCGTAAAGGCGTGGCTTATAAAGAAATTAATTTATCAAATGAAGCGCCTGAAGTACGAGTTGAATTGATGCAACGCACCAACCACCGTACAGTTCCACAAATTTTTATTAAAGATCAGTTTATTGGCGGTTTTGACCAACTTTATGCTTTAGAGCGTGAAGGTAAACTCGACGATATGCTGGCTTAATTAAAAACATAAATCGTCACCTCATATTAAGGAATAAACAATGAGTGAAGAACAACAAGCTCAACCACAATTGGCATTAGAGCGTATTTATACTAAAGATATTTCTTTCGAAGTACCTGGGGCTCAAGTATTTACTAAAGAATGGCAACCTGAGCTAAATATCAACCTTTCTTCTTCTGCAGAAAAAGTTGATCCAACACACTTTGAAGTTGCTTTAAAAGTTGTGGTACAAGCAAACAACGGTGGCGATACAGCATTTATCGTTGACGTAACTCAAGCAGGTATTTTCCTGATTGATAGCGTTGAAGAAGAACGCCTACCGTACATTCTTGGCGCTTACTGCCCGAACATTTTGTTCCCATTCCTTCGTGAAGCGGTGAACGACATGGTAACTAAAGGCAGCTTCCCTCAATTGTTGCTTACACCAATTAACTTCGATGCTGAATTCGAAGCAAATTTGCAACGTGCTCAAGCCACTGCAGCTGAAGGTCAAGCGTAAGCGTCCGCTGAACCCCATGCCTATTTTTTAATTTGAGTTGGATTTCCAGCGATGTGGCAGTAATTCTTCTATTTGGGTCGCTTTATGTGTCGGCAGCCTTTTCAGCACATCACTGAGATAGGCATACGGATCCAGCCCATTCAGCTTTGCTGACTGGATTAAAGTCATGATATTGGCCGCTCGTTGACCACTGCGCAGCGAACCTGCAAATAGCCAGTTCTTTCGTCCCAAGGCCCAGGGGCGCATTGAGTTCTCTGCCCAGTTATTGTCAATGGGTAGATTGCCATCATCCAGATAGCGGCTTAAGGCTGGCCAACGCTTCAGACTGTAATTGATGGCCTTGGCGGTTGGAGAACTCGATGGCACCGTCAGATAATGTTGGTTGAGCCATTCATACAGTTGTTGCATCACCGGTTGGCTGTGCTGTTGTCGGTATTCGCGGCGGTGTTCTGCTGTACTATCGGTCTTTTTCCTGAGTTCTGCTTCTATCGCATACAGTTTCTGAATCAGCACTAATGCCTGTTCAGCGACCTGACTTTTCCCGGTCACATGTAGCTCATGGAATTTACGACGCGCATGCGCCATGCAGCCCACCTCAATGACCTGACCTGATTTAAAGCGTGCTTTATAACCGCTGTAATCATCACAGACCAGATGGCCCTGCCAGCCATTCAGGAACTCTTCTGCATGCTGACCTGAACGACTATAGTCAAACTACTTTATTATTCATACAGGATTCGAAAAAAACTTGAAATAACTCATCGACTGAATCGATCAACCATTCTTTACGCTTACGTTTAACCCATGCCCACATCTGTTCTATAGGATTTAAATCAGGGCTGTATGCAGGAAGCCAAAGAATTTTATGCCCTTGTTGTTCCAATAACTCCTGAATAT
>NZ_VPDH01000084.1:0-13491 GCF_013417785.1 Acinetobacter sp. YH12227
CTAGACAAAATGACACCAAATGAGTTTTACTATGATCAGCTACCCCAACAAAACAAGGTGGCTTAACTAGAGCGGAATATCACTTATAAATACGCTTTTAGTTGTTCAAACAAGTGGGACCACCTCTTATTATGTTAATTTAAGAGATATTTAATAATTACATACTCTAATTACTTAACTGCTTATTAGTTATATTTTCCAATTTTTCTCTAATAAATCTTTTTTCTGATTCTGCATCGGTATTTTCTAAAGCCTTGTTTAAATACTCTTTAGCCAATGATAACTGTCCTGTTTTCTCTTTATATTCAGCATACTCAATTAGTTCATATGGACTAAGTTGAGGCCGTTCAGAATCAATATAAACTTTTGTTATGCCCTTAATTCCAAACAATCCTGCAACAAATAGAATGAGTAGAAACCCCATAGGGATCTCTGAAAATGTATTATGAATAGTCTTAATGACATAACACGATGCGAATAAGCACGCAATAATTATAAAAAGTGCCCCTGGCAATACTGGGTCTGCTTTAATATTATCTACGATTTCATTTAAATTCGAGGTAACACGACCTACCGAGATACCTATGAAAATATAAGTAACGGGTAATAACCATTTTTTCAATTTTTCAGAGTTTAATCCAACTGCCAACCCTAAAGATACAATTGAAGCGATAGCTGAAACTATTGATAAAGCGTCCATAATTTTTTTATATAATTGAAAAATATATTTTGTTGATTTTTCTTAACTTTTTCAACCGTAAAAGACTACTTACTTAACATATGATTTTTTAAAGAAAGAAGCTTAAGCTTCTTTCTTTATTTCATTAGAATCAGTAATTAATTTTAATACTAATCTTGTCTTCTGAATTAGAGGAATTAACTGTATATCCTTTCTCTTTTAAGCTATTTTCTACAAAAGTTAACTCATTCTGATCAACAACTTTTGATAAAAAACTGACAATAACTTCAGTTTTTCCAACTTTAGAATTAGCTGAAATTATGTCCGCTATTGTTTTAAGCATTTCATCTGCACTTAAACTAAATTTTTCGGCATTTTCACGCGCTTGTTGAGCTGTAATTAATGACATTTTTCTTTCCTAATTGATTAAAAACTATCTAGATAGTCTAGTTTTAGTTATAGGAAGTCAATGCACAATTATACTTATACAACTACCAATGTCGCACCTATTTAACATAATGGGCGTTATACGAAACGCATATAAAAATAGTTTTATATTTCAAAAAGTTATGTTATAAAAAATCGGGGACGCAAACCCGAAAAGCCGACTTGGAAACAAGTCGGCTTTTTTATGAGCGGTTTTGATAGTTCTTGCCAATAAATTTGTTTAAAAAGTAATCAATTTTGCGATTTTTTAAATTTTATCAATGCGTGAATGTTCAAAATTATCCCCATTTCTTGTGGATAAATTTCAGGCACTTTGTACGCTTTAGCTTACTCAAATTCCAGTTCTTTGCGGCTATCAGGATAGCTAGAATATCCCTACGATAGATTCATACAGGAACAGGATGTTCCGGAGCAAAAAACAACAATGATAAGTTCTAACACTAGGATTGTGAGGTAGAGCAGCACCTACCAAAGATCGCACAATAAAAAACCCCGGCAGGATACCGGGGTTTTTTATTATTTAGATTTCTTAAATCAGCGTCGGGTGTGCCTTCCAGGATACGAATTAAAGTCGCTTAACATAACGTCAATAAATATTGAAAAAGTCATAAAATGTGCTATGTTTCACACTCTATTTTTTAGTAGTAAAATTTTTTTATTAAACTATTAAAAAATAACAGCAAGTTTTTAAAAAAACCATCTGTTTCATTATTAATAGGCCCTTATATGAAAAACTTTATCACTACAGCATTATTGCTTTCTTCTGGCGTATTTATAGCAGGACAAACAAATGCTTCTACTAAAACTGCGGATGCAACTTTTAAAGTTAAAATTGAAGTCGTATCAACATGTACGATCAGTGCTACAGATATCGATTTCGGTGAAGTAAATAGTGGTATGGCAGCAACAGATAAAACTGGTACTTTAAATGTAAAATGTACTAGTCAAACACCATACAAAGTTGGTTTATCTGGTAGTGGTAAATTGACCAATACGGCTGACTCTACGTCTAGCATTGAGTATAAATTATTTCAAGAATCTGGTGATACAGCGTGGGACAACAAAGATAATCTATATTCTGCAACTGGCGTAGGTGATGTACAGAATATTCCTGTAGTTGCTAAATTATTTGGCTCTACAAATGTACGCGCTGGTAACTATGCAGATACCGTCACCGCTACAGTAACTTATTAATTTTTATTATCGTAAAGAGTCCACATGAAAAAGCCAGCCAAATTCTCTCATGTGTTCCACATTTGTGGTACAGGAATCTTGGCAGCTAGTATTTTTATAACACAGGCGCATGCTGCCAGTTTGCAAGTTGCGCCTATTTTATTAGAATTCTCACAACAAGAAAAAGTCAAAGAACTTTGGTTGACCAATACAGGTAATGAGAGTATTCGTGCACAAGTGCGAGTGAACGCTTGGACACAAAGCAATCAACAAGATATTTTAACAAACTCTAAAGATTTAATTGCTAGTCCTATGGTCATTAGTATTCCTGCCGGACAACGGCAATTGGTTCGATTGATCCGCAATACTCAAATAGCAAATACGACTGAACAAGCTTATCGCCTCATCGTGGATGAATTACCTAACTCCCAGACTGATGTACAAAGTGGTCTACAATTGTTACTCAAATATTCCATTCCTGTTTTTTTAAAAGTATCGGACAGTAATGATATAGATCAAGGCATAACATCCCTGCAAGGTATGAGCTTTAAATATAATACGCAAACACTAACAATCAACAATCAGTCTAGTCATTATAAGCGCTTTAGTCAGTTTTCCTACATGGATGCGCAAGGCAAAAAAACACCAATTCAAATGGGATTGATGGGTTATGTACTTAGTGGGAAAAGCATGCAATGGAAAATTCCAAATAATATAAATGTTACGCGTGGCGGAAAGTTTATAGCTGTAGTTAATATGGATCTTCGTGAACAAACTCTACCATTATCTCCCTGATACAGAATAAGCTTTAGGTATAGGGAGTTTCTGATCATTGAAGGTTCGAGCAAGCAATTTTATACTTGCAGGAATAATGCTGGTCACAGCACCGACAACATTTGCAGAACAATACTTATCCAATAATATAGACAGTGCGATTCAACAGGAATTGTATTTGGATGTAGAAGTAAATCAGTCTGCACAGATTCAAATTGGTCATTTTTTACAACAAGATCAGCAACTCTATATTGATGTAGCTTCCTTAAAAAATTTCGCCATTACTGCCGAGATAACACCAATCATAATTGATCAGGTACCCTATATCGCACTTGATCAGATTGTAGGGCTAAGCTATAAATATGACGACCTCAATCAAAAAATTTCAATCCAAGTACCTATTACACTGTTAAGCAGTCAACATCAATATGGCTATCAGCATCTGCCTGCTGCAAAAGTTAATCCATTGCATGAAAAAACAGGTGTCTTGCTCAATTACACTGCCTTTGCTCAGCAGCATGAGAATATATTTTCTTTAAATGGTTGGAATGAATTCCGTGTTTTTGGGCTATTTGGTGGGGTATTCAGCCTTTCTAGTAGCTACCAATATCAAGATAATGCCTTTATAAATCATAATGTACTGGATACATATTGGGAAAAAGATATCCCAGAACAATTGCTTAGACTACGTTTAGGTGATGCACAAAGTAATGCACTGTCATGGACACGCTCTACTCGCTTGAGTGGTCTTAGTTTATCGAAAAATTTTGCTTTACAACCCTATACCGTGACGACCCCCTTAATGAGTTTTAAAGGTCAGGTAGCATTGCCTTCACAAGTAGATTTAATAATTAATGGTATTAAGCAGGCTTCTCAAGATGTCGTACCAGGACAATTTGATATTCAATCAGTCCCCAGTATTACAGGTGCAGGCAATGCACAAATGGTCATTACAGATATTAATGGTCAACAGCAAGTACTGAATATTCCCTTATATGGTACGAATAATCTACTCGCAAAAAGCTTAAATGACTGGTCTTTTAATGTAGGTTATCCAAAGTTAAATTATGGCTTATCTTCATTTGATTATGCACAAGATCCTGCATTTAGTGGAAGCTATCGTTATGGAATATCAAATAAACTTACTCTGGAAACACATACTGAATTGACCGATCAATTGCAACAGGTAGGACTAGGCACACTTTATCAATTAGGCAAACGTGCAGGACAGCTTAATCTCTCTTATGCTTATAGTCGTACACCTGAGCAATATGGACAATTATTAGGCCTAGGTTATAGTTGGAACTCTACATTAATAAGTTTAAATTATAATGGGCTACGACAGTTTGGTGAGTTTAATGATATTGCTAGCTTGAATGATGCGGCATTTGCCAGTAGGTCAGACCAATTTTATATAGGTTTTAATACTAAAATTGGTCAGTTGGGAAGTAGCTATATCCAGCAAAAATATACGGAGCAAGAGAGTAAGTTTGTATTGCTAAACTGGTCTTATATCTTGCCGCAACGTATGAACCTAAATTTAGGTTATACGCATGATTTAATTAATAAGAAAGATAGTTACTATCTATCACTTAATATCCCTTGGGCGCAACGCAACTCAGCCACAGCATCAATACAGCGTAGTCATGATAACCAACAGTTTGGTGTCAATATAATGCATGCGCTAAATCAAGATCAGGGAGGGATGGGATGGCAAGCCATGGCCAATCGTACAGATCAATACTCACAGTTTCAGGGGCAGATCGACTATCTCGGTCGCTATGGGTTAGCACAATTAAATGTGCAACATACAGCATCAGACCAACAAAATAATACCAGTGCATTTGCCTCAGTCAACGGAGGGTTAGTTATTCTAAAAGACGTGATACTACCCACGCGTTTGAGTAACGGTTCATTTGCTATTGTCTCAACAGATAATATTGCTAGCGTACCGGTGCGTATGGAGAATCGTTTGATTGGTAAAACTAATCAGAAAGGATATTTGCTATTGGATCGTCTAAATCCATATCAGCATAATAGTGTAGCAGTTGATACCCTGAACCTACCCATAAATTTAAAAATAGAAACAACACAGCAAGATGTTGTACCTCGTCAGGCAAGTGGTGTATTCGTTCGTTTTCCAATGTATCAAGTGAAATCCGTTCAATTACAGGCAGTCGATGATCAGGGAGAGAATCTAGCAGTGGGTAAATCTGTTTGGGATATTCAACCATCAATACAGCAGCCTCCTAAAACCATTGTAGCTCATGATGGTATTGTATATTTAGATGATGTGAAAAATAATAAATTATATATTGGCGATGAGCTTAAGCAATGCCAAGTGAATCTTCCTGAAGTTTCCACTCTTGAAGGTTTTAGCGATTTAGGAAGGGTGGTATGTCAATAACTCATCAATTTAACCGAATCAAAGCTTATGGCCTCATCAAGCGTTTAGCTTGTATGAGCTTATTGTTTTTAGCTTATAGCATATGCTCTTCATCTGCTTATGCAGAGAGTTGCTGGGTAAGTGGAGGTAATTTAAGCCTAGGCACAGCGAACATTCAAGGCTCGATGACAGCTTCTACGGATATTACCGTAACATGTAATTCAAACTGGAGTCAGCCCGTGACATATAAGATATGTATGGTAGTTGATAGTATAGATCCAGCGGCTAAAGATCCTCGCACAATGATTAACTATGATAACTATCCTGCTTCCTTATTAAATTATAACTTATATTATGATGTCGCACGAACACGCAAGATACCAAACTCAGACGCTAAAAATACAGCTCAGTGCCAGTCTGTTCAAGTAGGTGCTAATACAGGAAGTCCGAGTACATTAGTCAAAATGTATGGTCAAGTTCTTGCAGGACAAAATGTACCTGCCGGCTCCTATAAAACCAATAGTACTTCCATAAAGTTATACTATGCTTATCGCTATGGCTTAGAAGTACCTTCAGATTTAGAAGCTCTAGCTAGTCAAAATAGCTCAACTAACAATATAGTCGTCAATTCTAACTATGAAAATAGCTGTTTGATTTTATCTGCATCAGATATAGATTTTGGTTCAGTGGAGCTATTGAATAATACTTTATATCGTTCAGGGACTATTCAATTAGCATGTCCAATGGGTACCAATATGAAGGTAAGTTTAAATAATGGTCTAAATCCATTGGGCTCACAAAGACGTATGAAAAATTCTTTAGGAAGTTATATTCAATACGGTTTATATCAGGATCCAAGTCACTCGAACATTTGGCAGGCGGATACTTCATATTCTCTAACCCACCAGACTATCCCTGTTTATGCGATGGTCCCATCGCAAAGCATTAGCAGTATAGGGAAATATTCCGATACCATTACTGTGACTTTAACTTATTAGAAAACTCTATATTTAATAGGTAATCGTAGCAGTAACTGTATCTATATATTGACCGGCAGGAACGTTAGTATCAGGCACTTTCCCCCAAATGGTAATATTTTGAGTTTGTCCTGTACCGTGTTGTGAAAAAAGATTTTCAGAGCTGTTTCCCCATTCTTTGCTCATAGATGCATCTTGATAAAGTCGATATGAAAGCTTCAAGGAAGCATCCTGAGTATTCTTTAGTGTACCATCACTATTTAGTGAAATATTGTAAGGCGTACCATTAGTACATGAAACATTTAGACTACCCGTTGCCTGGATATTTTGGGTATTACGAGAAATCGTACCAAAATCTATATTAGAAGTAGAACCTGTGCCGATATCACAAATTTCATTGACTTTTATTTTGACCTGAAACTGTGTGGACTGCCGGTCACTCATGGTATAAGCAGAGACTGAAACTACAGCTAGAATTACAAATGAATATTTAAAAATTTTCATTGAATGTGCCTATATCCAATATAGATAATTATATTAATCTGAATTGTAGAGAGTAAAAAGCTAACTATTTAAAGTAATAGTCTGGATTACGCACTAAATTTCATGATTCTAATCATATTATTCGATTTTACTCAACTATGCTGCCATCTAGTAAACAATTCAAAAATAAAAGGGCAAACAGGCTAGATTTAACATAAAAACTCTTATGCGAAATTCAGTTGTAACCCCCAAATAGAAATGTCCGGTTTACCGATTGCTCGACCTAAGATCTCAGAACATAAGAATTTGATGATCACCCTGGTTCTCAAAACTCGATACTTTATTGAAAAGTTCTATCGAGGCTTATAAGTCCCTGAAACAAAAAAAATGCCTGAACTTCAGGCATTTTTTACATCATTAATATCTACTAAAAAGCTTACAACAATCAAAAAACAAGAGTTTTATTCTTGTGAATACGACTTAACTTTTTCAAAAATTGGATAGAAATCTAATCCCTCATCTTTCATCGTAGAAATCAACGCAACGATTACAGCAATATGTGTAGGAACCACACCTTGTTTACTGTAATTCGTAATCGAATTAGGTTTCATATCCAATAAGGCAGCAAATTCCTTAATTGAAAGCCCTGCTTTACCGACAAGACGTTGAAATTCAGTATATGGCATTTAATTAAATTTATAGAAATGGTGTTTTGAGATTATAGCATAGGGTTATATTTACATAAAAACACATAAAATTATGTGGTAAACACATATTTTTCTGTGTTACAAATAGCTTATCAACTAGCCTATTTATCCTTACTATCGGAGAAATGTAATATGTACTCATACCCGGATTCAAACACTGAAAAGAAAATTGCTCTCATGATCATCAATGACTTTTTCATTCAAAAAGCACATGAACTGTGGATTTTTTTACAACTCGATCAGTGCTTTAATGATTATGAAGCCACACTGATTTGGACTCGACGTTATTTAGAGAAGCATCCTGAGTGTGAGTACAGCGATATTCAAAAAGCCTTTGTTTCTTGTTTCCCAGAACACTTCTTCAGCTTTGACTGTTAATTTATGAGAGGTACGGTAAAAAATCGGAATGGGTAAGTAAATCCCAAATAGAAAGAGCCAGTTCATACAACTGGCTTTTTATTGTCACGTATAAATCTAAGACTTTCTTTGAGCATACTAAAATTGATGTTCCACGGCATCTAAGACATTGATTTTTGGTTCAGGATTGGGGCTGCCATGACGTTACTTTAGGGTGTACTCTAAATTTACATAACATCTCTTATGCGAAATTAAAGTTCCAAGCTAAAAACTTTAACAACCATTCTTTATACAAATAAGAGTCGTGATAGTCCAAACAATAATTATCTATATTCTTAGTGACTTTCATACTTAACTTACTTATATGAACTCAACTCTCTCAACGTTCACCATCACCCCTTCGGGCTGATGGTGAACGTTGAGAGAGTTTCGGCAATACTCACCCTAAGAGCTAGCAAGAATTGCTAGCTCTTAAAGTATTACCGAATACCAATTTTGGGCTGACGGAGCCACGCATCGGTCGTCACGGCAGTAGGTAATTGTGCTTTCCTACATAGGCTGAGATTACGATTCACACACCGCATCGACACGTTCTCAAACCGAACAGACACTTTTCTCTGTGAGGGTTTCCCCAACATACAACTTAAAGCTTTTCTGAACTACTCATCACGTTGTTGCTTTGTCGATATTCCCTAGTAACAACTTAATCAGTGGTGCGCTAGCGTCGCTTAATCCTTCCACCCACACCATCAGAACCCACAAAATATGTAGATTGAGCAAATCCTAGCAAAATTTTAAAAATCAGATTTCGTTTGGTTGGGTTTCAGCATATTTAGCTCATAAATAAAAATATTTAAGAACTAAAGTTGAACATCTGAAACATTTGATGACCTTTTCAGAGCGAATGAATAGAACTATTTTTTATCTAATTTTTTTTGTTTTAATATTTCATATTCAAATAACTGTTGACCGTCGTAACTGTAGGAAGCCAAACCGTCTATAACTTTAATAAATAATTCAATGTCCTCAAAATATGTAGATTCTTTTGTAGAAATGGCACTATAAATTTTTGTTTTAGAAACTTTTTTCCAAAAGTTCGCATTATTTACAATACTATTTGTTACCTTACTCTTATCTTTAGGTATTTCTTTATTTAGTTTCTTAAAGGCTGCTAACACTGCCCCGCCTAGCTCAAATTTAAGTTGATTCTCTGCTTTACGTTTTTTACCTTCATCCTTTTTTTGGATCTGACTTAAATAAAGCTCAAGATCCTTCAATTTCAGTTGTTGAGCCTTGAAACGGTAATAGCGCGTACACATCGTTTTTAGAATATTACGTTCAGCTAGATCTAAATTTCCCTTTTGATCATCCTGGTACAGATCTACGATTTTTTGTTCATATTCAGTTTTAAGAGGCAGATTATTCAACTCTTCAAACAGCAATTTCAACTTCAGATGTTCACGATAAGGTTTTAAAGCCTCTTTGACCAAGATCTGTTGAGCTTCAGACAACATATCAAAATTAAAGTCTTCAGTTTGTAGTGCAGTAATAACCTGATTTTGAAGTTCAGAACGATCCCTTTTCTCTAAAAGAAACTCAACGAAAGCATGTAACTCTGCTATTTGTAAAAGTTGAGCTGGTCTACCACGCTTTTTTGCTTTTTCTTGGGTCATATCATCTGCCGCCTAATTTTCAGAACTGCCCGATTTAAATATGGTTTTACCATATTTAAATCGGGCAGTCTGAAAATAATTAATTTAAATAAAAATATAAGTTTCTTGAAAAGAAATTATATTTTTATTTAAATTAATTCGCACTTGACAGTTTCTCTTGATCAGAGAAACTAGTACGCAATGGGGCGATTCCCCCTTGACCCCCTTCAACCGGATTTTTCAGCCATTGAGGCATTGCAAATCCGGACGGTTTTCATTCCGTTTCACTGCATAAAAACCGGTCCCAAACCAACAAAAAGGTGAACATGGCCAGCTACCATTTCAGTGTGAAAAGCAAAAATAAAGGTTATGCCATGGGCCATTACCTCTACATTGCCCGGCTAATGCAATATGAGCAAGTTCGCAAAAACACTAATGAGGTGCTGGAACATGTTGAACTTGGCAAATGCATGCCGTCCTGGGTGAAAGATCCGATTGAATTTTGGCAAGCCGCTGATACTTATGAACGAGCCAATGCCAAGGCCTACATGGAGTATGAAATTGCCCTACCGAATGAGTTTACGCCAGAACAGCGTAAAACGCTCATAGAGACGTTTTTTGACAAACACATAGTCCCACAGCAATATCCGCACTCATACGCCATACACAACGTAAAATCACGCATCAGTGGCGAAGATCAGCCCCACTGTCACCTGATGTTCTCTCTCAAAGCCAATGACGGTATTGAACGGACAGCCGAACAATATTTCAAACGCTATAACCCCAAAGAGCCAAGCAAAGGTGGTGCAAAGAAAATCCAGCTGCAAGATGGCCATGCAGACTATTCCACTTTTTTGATCTATATCCGAAAACAATGGGAAAACCATCTCAATGATGCCCTTGCACAGCACTGCCCGACCGTCACCTACACACTGGATGGCCAAGACATCACCATCAAAAATCAGGTTTCAGCAGACAGCTATGAAAAATATAACGAGATCCACAGCACGCTATACCTTCCAGAGCCAAAACTAGGCGTTGGCCAACAAAATGCGACAGCGGAATATCTCGCCCAAATCCAAAAAATCCGAGAACACAACCAGCAAGAACGAGAACTCGAAGAACGCCAAAAGCAATTAGATCAACAACATGAATATTTTTATAGTGCTGAAAACCATCCATTTTCATCATTGGAAGTGATGTATTACCTGAATTACTTAATCAAGAATGCAAAAAATAAGGACACACTAAAAAATGATTTGAATGAAATTATAAAAAACCAAGGTCCTATACTTCAAAAAGAAGGTTGGTCCATCCACGAAATGAATGAAACACTCGAAGATTCACGACGTAACGGCACCCCATGTTTTGAGTTTGAGGTACATTCCCGACCTGAATCCGTATTACCGATACAAAATACGCCTCCCAAACTTACTCAATCAGAACCAGTACAACCTAAAACTGATGATTATGATTACGGTGGTCCAGGTTTTTAAAATTATCTGGCTTTATTCAGGCCTTACAGAGCGAGTGTCTACGAGCGAACAGACTCAATTAAAATTTTCGCCATGCTTTTTCCCTGATTACAAGCTCCCCTTTGCTGCTGAGACTGAGATACAGAGCATCCCAAAGGGTGCGAACAGATTTAATTTGCATCTAGGTCGAGCGGAGCGAGCATAAAAAACTCATGAGCGAAGCGAATTCCGAGTTGCTTTTGCTTTTTTGAATTTATAACGAGATCAACCAAAAAATTGCCCCTTCGAACTGAGCGTAAGCGAAGTTCAATAGAGTTTGAGCGTAGCGAAAACCAAGGGCAATTTTTAAATTTGCTCTTTTTAAATATATTTTAAATCTTTTAAATCTTTTCAGTCCTCTGTATGCCTTATGCAGTAAAGGTTTCAAAGTTTAAATATGACGGATTGACTACTAACTATGACGGATTGACTACTAACTATGACGGATTGACTACTTAACTATGACGGATTGACTACCAACTATGACAAGTATATAATTGTCATATATTAAAAAATCAATGGTTTTGTTTTGAATAAAAATCACGTTGTAAAATCAAATCAAGTAATAGAAGCATCATATCAATTAAGTGCCGTAGAACAACGAATTGTCTTAGCTGCCATTTCACGTATTCCAAAAAATCAGCCTATTACAGATGACGAGCTATATCCTGTTAGTATCAGTGAGTTAAAGCAATTAGGTGTACATGAAAAAACAGCATACAGAGATTTAAAGGAAGGTATTAATAGACTCTATGAAAGATCTATTAACCTCAGTATTGATGACAAATCTATAAAAATGCGATGGGTACAAGAAATCCAATTTCTAGATAGTCAAAGTGTCATTGGGATTCGTTTTTCAAAACCAATTCTGCCTTTCATCTCTAATTTAAGTAGAGAATTCACCAAATATGCCCTATCAGACATCGCTGGGATCAATAGTGGGTACGGTATTCGTATTTATGAGCTACTTGTTCAATATCGACAAATAGGTAAACGTGAAATTTCAGTTGAGAATTTACGGACAATGTTAGAGCTTGGTAAAAAGTACCCTTTATTCGCAGATTTCAAGAAACGAGTAATTGATACTGCTATAGACCAAATAAACGAATACAGTCCTTTAAATGTCACTTATGAACAGAAAAAGACTGGTCGTAAAGTTACTAGTATTATTTTTTCATTTAAAGAAAAGGCTAAGAGTATTAGTCATCAGAATACAGATGTACCTAAAGAATTTTATAAACTAACAGATGCTCAAATTAATATGTTTGGAAATCAACTTTCTCGTTTACATGAACTATCACATCTAGCACTGCAAGGTGAAAGCTATGAGGATTTAGCTGTAACAATTAAAGATATGTTGAGAGATCCAAAACAGCAAAAGCAGTTTTTACCTCATCTAAAAAACTTAGGCTTTAAACCTTGAGTGTATTGGAGAATACACTTATTGTATTCTCCAATACGTATCGTGAATACACAGTAATACACTATGAAAACAAGTACAAAATACAGTATTAGTGATGCTGCAACACTGTATAAAAAATCTAGAGCTACTCTTTATAAAGATATAAAAAATGGGATATTAAGTCGTGATCATGATGGTTCTATCGACTTTTCAGAACTCCTCCGTGTATATGGAGAGCCTTTCGGTGGAAAACACTCAAAACACATCGAAACGTCTCCAAGACAAACCATTAATACACCTGAATACACAGACGATACAGTTAATCAATTAAAAAATCAGATCGATTTTCTAAAGAAACAGTTGGAAAAAGCAGAAGATAGGGAGGCTAAAGCAAATTCTCGTATTGATACATTATTGACTCTAATTGAAATGAAGCCAACAAAGGTATATCCAACGCAAGATCCTTCAACAACGCAATCTAATCCACCTCAAGTAGAGCATGAATTAACTGTACAAAAGAATAAATATGACGGATTGACTACTACTAGTAATCAAATAGAAAAACGCATTCCAGTTCCAGAGCATGTAGAACCAGAGCCAAAGAAAAGGGGCTTTTGGAGCCGTTTTTTTAGACCCTATGATTAACCACGATTGTTTAACTGATATGAACAAAGTTGTGGAACATTGATCAAATAATAGGCGTGGAACATGAAAAATCATAAAAAAAGCCCACCTTGGGGAAGATGGGCTATAAACTTAAAACTAAGACTTTGAAATCTAAAAAGAATTCTAACACATTTCGTATAAGGTGTATAGAGATGGATCCGTAAATTTGAACAACTCCTATAAGTGATATTCTGCTCCTCAAATGATGTTATAAACATCAATATATGGAGTATTTTATGGCACGTAGACCAAGAAGAAATCATTCAAATGATTT
>NZ_VPDH01000085.1:0-13328 GCF_013417785.1 Acinetobacter sp. YH12227
TAGACAAAATGACACCAAATGAGTTTTACTATGATCAGCTACCCCAACAAAACAAGGTGGCTTAACTAGAGCGGAATATCACTTATAAATACGCTTTTAGTTGTTCAAACAAGTGGGACCACCTCTCGATAGGGACTTAAATAGTGCCATGAACATTCTTGCGCTTGGGCATAAGCGTCTAGCTGTAGGAATCACCTCCGTTTAAGGGAGGTGAGGATGTCAAGGGCAGGCTGCTGAATCAGTTGGATTAACTTGGGGTGGTCGTTGGAAATCAATTCAAGACTATGGTCATACCGAATATCGTATGCCAGGCTTAAAAAAGACTGCAGAAATGGCGGCTCTTTTAACATCTGAAGGACAACTTCAGGCCAGTAATATAAATATCGAACCCTGAGTTTTAATTTAAAAAGCCCTCAAAATAAATGAGGGCTTTTTTACTGATTACACAATATATGTTTGTAGTTGATCTAATACTTGTTGCGTTTTTTCTGCATGTAGCCAATGCCCAGCACCTTCAACCTCTATCACTTCTGCATGAGGAAAATGTTTAGCCAATGCTTCCATGTGTTCAGGTTTGGAGATATATGGAGATAAACTTCCTTTTAAAAATAGCGCTTCATTTTGCCAAGCAGTTTCACTATTCGGCCAATCTGTAATATCTTGATAATGGTTGTATAAGGCATCAATATTAAACAGCCATTTCCCTTTACTAAATGATTTTAATAAAAACTGAATAACCATTTCTGCCGATATATATTCACGCATAATTTCTATGGCTTGCTGGCGTGTTTCAATGTTGGCTTGTTCTACTGCAAATAATGCTTGAAATATCTCATCGTGATGCCGTTCCTTATATGCAAATGGTGCAATATCCAGTACAGCTAACTGTTCAACGCGATCGCTACTCAATGCTAGTTGCATTGCAACTTTCCCTCCCATTGAATGTCCAACCACGGAAAATTTTTTAATATTTAAATAATCGAGCGTTTCAAGTACATCATTTGCCATGTCGAAGTAATTCATTTCTTTGTCATGGGCAGAATGCCCATGATTGCGCAAATCTATTTGTACAACACTATGTGATTGTTGAAATGCTCTGGCTAACATGCCTAAGTTACTTAAACTCCCAAATAACCCATGAATGAAAACTAGTGGTATTTGTGAACTTTGGCTATTTTGATGAATCTCGTAGTTAAGGATCATTGTTCATTACTTTATTTAGTTAAGCTAATTTTGTATTTGTTTCGGTATTAAATCAATTGACAAAATTTTATGTATATTTGCTTAGGCTATTTTATTTAGGATAATTTGCTTAGGCTATTTAAAGAAGTTATAAATCATTTAAAATTTAAAAAACGCAGCTTGAGCTGCGTTTCTAACGATAGATATTTTTAAAAATAGTTCAGCGGCAATTTTAAGTAACGAACCCCGTTGGACTCAGGTTCAGGAAACTTTCCAGCATCCATATTAATTTTTATTGCTGGTAGTATTAATTTTGGCATAGCTAATCTAGCATCTCGCTGGTTCCTCATTTCTACGAATGCCTGTTTATCTGTCTGTGTATTGATATGTATATTTCTTGACTTTTGTTCTGCAATACTGCTGATACTACAAAATTTGCTCCGCCCTTCTGGCAAGTAATCGTGGCATAAATATATTTTTGTATCATCGGCTAACTGATATAACTTTTGAACAGAATCATACAGTGTTGATGCGCTTCCCTTAGGAAAATCACAACGGGCTGTACCATAGTCAGGCATGAATAAGGTATCACCGACAAATACTGCTTCATTAGCAATGACATAACTCAAACAAGCAGGTGTATGTCCCGGCGTAGGAATATTATAAGCCTCTAACGCTCCGATATTAAACGTTTCATGATCATCAAATAAATAGTCAAAAGATTGATGTGAATTAAAATATTTCACATCAAAATTATAAATTGCACTAAATGTTTCCTGTACGATCGTAATATTATGACTTATTGCTACTTTGCCACCCAATTTAGCCTTTAAATATTGTGAAGCTGTAAAATGGTCAGCATGTACATGTGTTTCAAGAATCCATTCCACGCTTAGGCTATTTTCTAAAACATATTGGACAATTTTATCCGCATTATATGTTTGTGTTGTGGCTGAAGCTGCGTCATAGTCTAAAACACTATCAATAATCGCACATTTTTTAGTGGCCGGATCAGCGACTACATAACTAAAAGTATTGGTATTTTCATCAAAAAAATCTTGAACAATTGCATTCATCGTCATTAATTCACTCTCATTATTTTATGATGCAACCATACACCGGCTAACATTGCCAAGATAAAATACAATGATTCGTAGTGACCCAGGCCAATAAGTGTAAATGCTGGAGCAGGACAAATTCCTGCGATTCCCCAACCAATACCAAATAGTAAGCTTCCCACAATCAATTTTGAGTCTATCTGTTTGTTTTTTGGTGAATTTATAGGATAACCATCTATAGTTTTAGGTGTGGATTTTCTTACAGCCAATTGAAATGGGACAAATGCGACTGCAATCGCACCCATCATCACAAATGCTAAACTGGCGTCCCAACTTCCAAATATATCAAGAAAACTCAACACCTTTTCAGGATTGGACATACCTGAAAATATCAAGCCTACTGAAAACAAACCACCAAAGATAAAAGCAAGTAAGTTTTTCATGCTGCAACTCCAATCACATGGCGAATCATATAGACAGTTACAACACCTGCTAACATAAACGTTAGAGTTGCAACGATCGAACGTTTTGATAATCGGCTGATCCCACATATGCCATGCCCACTGGTACAGCCTGAACCCAAACGTGTACCAAAACCTACTAATAAGCCAGCAACAATCATCATCCATGGGTTTGCATCAAGCTGTATTGTAGGTGTTGTAAGCTGTTTATAAATAAATGGAACGAGAATCAGACCTGATAAGAACCAAACTGCAGGTGTTTTAAAAATTGTGGCAGGGTTTAAAACTTGTGCAATTAAACCACTTATGCCCGCAATACGACCATGCACATATAAATAGCCCACCACCGCCAGGCCAAGTAAAGCTCCACCTAGAAATGCCATCATAAAAGGATGCATACAGATGCCCAATCCATCAACAACAATATATGTTTTTATAATATGTTATTTGAGAGAAGTTGCAAGTCTTCTTCTATAATAATTTTATTAAAAAATTAATTCGAATGAATGCAGCCTTTATTAAGATGCTCTTCATTAAATTGAAAAATCAAGGAATATATCCTCGGGATATTTCTAACAAGCACATAATATTATTAAGTTTTATTAATTAAATTTCATTTATAAATCAATATTAATGTCACTCAAAGTATCACCCACCCATTCTATAACGTCAGATCCAAGTTCAATGATTTGTGAAATATCTATTCCAGAAGCCCAATCCGCACTGCTGGAATTTTCTTGCTTTTGCTGCTCTCCTGGCAATTGTTGTTCTAAACGAGCAACTTCTTCTTGCGCTTGCGTTGTTGTAGGTAAAGCAGCACGATTGTTCTGACTTGTCATTTTTATTCCTGATTTGTTACGCACTTATTGTCATTTAAGTTATTCAGCTTCAAACTCTTTCAATACTTTTTCTACAAACCACCATGGCATTCGATGTAAACCTTGGTTCATTTTTAATATTTCAGCTTGTTCTATCTCAGCAATGAAAGATGCCTGTTGACCATCTGCTGAATTATCAAAAAGATAACTACGATCCGTCGCTTCAACAGCCTGCATAAGCAAATCCATACTTCGATAATAGCGTTCTCTTATTTTTAGTTCTGGCACATCATGTCCGCCATTTTGCACCCTATATTGTACTCTTGAAATATTAATAACTGGGTCAATCGTCGATACATAATATAAGTAGGTCTTAAACCCCTTCCGTTTCGCCTCGCGCAAAAATTCAACTTTAGAGATATGTGACATGACTGTTTCAAAAGTGAAACTGATTTTTAATTCTAAAAATTGGAGACGAATATAATCGATAATTCTGGCGCATAAATATGAATCAATTTGATCCGCTTGGAATTCAATTTTCCATGGATCAAGAATGATCGGTTGACTAACCAATAAAGGTATAAAATTGCCTTGAAATGGGCGCTTTTTTGTTTTTAAGAACTCAACTAAATCCACCGCTTTTAAAGCAGGATGGTAATTAATCAAATTGAGTTGTTTGGTTTTATTCAGTTCAGACTCTAGTTCGTCTGCATTTAAATAAGCCCCAATATGATGGGGCAACAAATATTCTTTAACAGTACTTTTACCCGATCCATTAGGGCCTGCAAACATCCGAATACGTGGTTGTGGAGGCATGGTATTAGATCGTTTCCTCACATTTCTTTTTTCGTTTTAATCTGTGTGGAAGACCTTCTATTTGAACGAAATCAGAAGATACATCTTTAAGCTGAATTTCTTGGCCATTTTGCGAACGCTGAACTAATTGCTGACCTTTTACATAAACCACAGTCGAAGAAGCACTTGCTTGTTCAAAAGCATGGCGAAATGCATGAATTGCAAGATTCGGAATTAAATCATCCTCAAATTTACTTGCTTTCATCACTGAAGTATAAGCTGTCATTCAACCACTCCTCTAACATCGAAATGTGTTCAATCATCTTATCATACTGACTTATTTTGTCTATTTATCCATCAATGATTATGTAAAGACAAATAAAGAATTACGATGCTAAATATGTGCTTATTATGGGGTTACATTTTATCAAAATACTAAATTTAGATAAAAAAATAGCCACTTATTCAGTGGCCAAAAGAGAACGACATCAACAAGTTGATGTATTAGAACTTAGCCACATAACAGGACCAGGGATGTTTGTTATGTGTTTACATTCTAACAGAAACATAATAATGTGATACAGTTGTCATTTTAAGCACTTTTCATATCATTTTCTGACAATCTTCATTTTCAGTTCAATATTTCTATAACATTTTCTTAAAATTTAAATACCCAAGTGCTAGGTTTAATTTTATTCAACATATAAAAAAGCATCCTATGGCTGGATGCTTCATTTATCATAATACAAATGGCTTAAATGGTCATTTAACTGATTCAGTCGAACAAAATGCACTTTCATTTAAACCTGATGATTGCATACTTTCTTGTTGCTGTTGCAAGTAACGCTCAGCAACCATTTGCATAATTCCAGCCATATTCAATGCAGCATTCTCTTGAGAAATTTCTAAAATGCGTTGGTATGCATGCAAACGTGTGCAAAATGCTTTAGTTTGTTGCTCAGGACTTGCCGTCGAATCCTCAGCATCAAGTATTAGCTTTGTCTCATTAATTTGAGACGTATAAAGTTCAATTTGGTGATCAAAATCAGCTTGAGATAAAAGTCGAATCGGCTGTAGCACCGATTCATTCGCATGCGTCGCTCCCTGCATGAAGCTAAAACATACAAGAAGAATAGAAGAAGCTTTATACATCATCCTTGAATGCATATAATTAAGCCTCTTCGCCTTCTTTCCAAATATCTTCATAGTCATCGGCATCAATCATAAAACGATAACCGACATCTAACGCTAAATAAGGCAGCACTTCTGGACAAATATCTTGCATCTTACGAATAGTCATCGTTTCAAGGTTATCCGCACCTTCAAGCTCACCACCATAAATGTACCAACTTACATTTTCGTCACCTTCAGCAGGTTTACGAATACCAACAATTGGGTCTTTATTTAAAGTGTGAACAGCAACTGCGACAACATCATCTCCACTCACTTCGATATAAGCTGATCCCACTTCCTCGCAAAGCAACTTTTGCTCAGCAATGAGTTCAGCTAAAGGTGATGAATTTTGTGCATTTTTGGCCATATTTAAGCTCAGAGGTAAATTGAATAATGCATTGTATAGCGAAATCGTAAAGCGAAAAAATTTATTTGGTGCCAGATTATAAAATCACGATCCGAAAGCCTAATCACCTCTTAGTTCTAATAATCAAAACTTCTGAAGATAACTTAAAATGAAAGATTCACCATCCTTACATTTACGCTTAAGCCCAATCATTCAGCCTATATAAGCACTTTAAATTCGAACTGCCATAAGACTTCTGCCAATTTTGAAGCTAAATCTTTTTTATTGCGGGAAGCTTAAATTCGATAAATATGAGCAAAATGGTCAATTCAACTTTATAACATTTTAAAAAATATTGATGACATTAGACAAATGCTGATTACAGTAATGTATCCCTACTTTAGCTTGCCGATCACTATAGCTTGTAACGCTTATATTTAGCCTTCATACGTTTATCTAATTACTTAGTTTAATGTAATCCAAAATCAACCTTGAAATGAAAAATCAATTAAATCTCTATTTTATACATTCACAGCACATAAGCTTTATTCATAATTTCACAATGTGACTTCCAAAGCTATTCCATATCGAACACCGGCACAAATAATTGTTTTATATAAATATTATAAATGAAGAAAAATAAAAAAGTTGAGTTAAATGAACTTAACAAATACCAGCTCAGGCTAAGTGACAATCAAAATGAAATTGCCTTTAAGCAATAGGTTTAACTGTTAAATCGAGCATTCATAATAGCGATATAATTCAGCAAAAAATTATGTTCAAAGCAGTAATTCGTTAAGTAATCGAGACCAAGCTATTTTTTTGCTTTCAATACAGGATTTTGTGGCATTAAAAAGAAGATATACTGAGCGTTACATAAAAGATATGAACAGTTTTAGCCAATTGGGTTTAAAATAATGTTCTACAATATCATGATAAAAATGTAATCTTTTAACATTGCCAATTCTTTGCAAAGTTTGCATTATATAGCCCATTCTCGGTGTATGCCTTTCACGTCAATTCAAAGAAATTATAAAAAAAATGTGGAAATTTATGCCATAATGAGCAAACTTTGCAGACATCTTGCAAAGTAAATTTGCAAATTTTTATTGGAGCAAGCTGAATGAGCTCGACCATTTTGGTCATTCATGGACCGAATCTCAACTTACTGGGAAAACGTGAACCGGAAGTTTATGGATATCTCACTTTAGACGATATTAACCAGAAACTAATTTCACAAGCTCAAAATGCATCCATTTCTCTCGATACTTTCCAAAGCAACTGGGAAGGCGCTATTGTCGACCGAATTCATCAAGCGCAACAAGAAGGCATTCAATTCATCATTATCAATCCTGCGGCGTTAACACATACGTCTGTTGCAGTACGTGATGCCCTTCTTGGCGTTGCCATTCCATTTATCGAAGTACATTTATCTAATGTCCATGCCCGTGAAGCATTTAGACATCACTCCTATCTTTCTGATAAAGCCGTTGGCGTTATTTGTGGTTTAGGCGCAAAAGGATACGCTGCCGCATTAGACTTCGCCATCGAAAAAATTCAACCAACTTCTCAATCTTAATTAGGAATACTGTTCATGGATATCCGTAAAATCAAGAAACTCATCGACTTGATGATTGAATCTGACTTACAGGCGATCGAAGTTAAAGAAGGCGATCAATCAATCGCATTAACTCGTCGTAATCCAGTGGTTGCAGCAGCTGTTCCCGCAATGCCTGCGCCTGCTGCTGAAGCACCAGTTGCTCGCTCTCCACGTGGTGCTGTTGAAACCTCTCCAATGGTTGGTGTGTTCTATGCAGCGCCAAACCCAGGTGAAGCACCATTTGTTAAAGTGGGTCAAACTGTTTCGGCTGGTGAAACACTTGGTATTATTGAAGCAATGAAAATCATGAACCCAATTGAAGCAACTCAAAGCGGTGTGATTGAAGAGATTTTGGTTAAAAATGGCGAAGTGATCCAATTCGGTCAACCATTATTCCGCTATCGCGCTTAAGACCACGGGGAATCATAATGTTGCAAAAAGTTTTAATTGCAAACCGTGGTGAAATTGCCTTGCGCATCACTCGTGCTTGCAAAACTTTAGGAATTAAAACCGTTGGGGTTTATTCCGATGCCGACAAAGACCTAATGCACTTACGCTTTTGTGATGAAGCAGTGTGTATTGGACCTGGTGCCAGCAGCGAAAGTTATTTAAATATTCCAGCACTCATTACAGCTGCTGAAATTACTGGTGCAGATGCCATCCACCCAGGCTATGGCTTCTTATCAGAAAATGCTGAATTTGCCGAAATTGTTGAAAACTCAGGTTTCATCTTTATCGGTCCACGCCCTGAACATATTCGCTTAATGGGGAACAAAGTTTCTGCCATTATTGCAATGAAAAAAGCAGGCGTACCTACAGTTCCGGGATGTGACCATGCGGTTACCATCCATAATGCCTTAGCAGAAGCCAAAGAAATTGGCTTCCCATTGATCGTTAAAGCTGCTTCAGGCGGTGGTGGTCGTGGTATGCGTATTGTTGAGCGTGTAGACACCCTACTCGAATCTGTTCAAGCTGCGCAGCGTGATGCTGAAATGTGGTTTGGTGACGACACCGTATATATGGAACGTTTCCTGCAAAAACCTCGTCACGTAGAAGTACAAGTATTAGCAGATGGTAATGGTCATGCAATTCACTTGTATGATCGTGACTGTTCTTTGCAACGTCGCCATCAAAAAGTACTAGAAGAAGCACCTGCTCCTGGCCTACCAGAACAAGCACGTGCTGACATCTTAGAAGCATGTGTGAATGCTTGTAAATTGATGCAATATCGTGGTGCGGGTACGTTTGAGTTCTTATTTGAAGATGGCGAATTCTTCTTTATTGAAATGAATACACGTGTTCAAGTAGAACATCCTGTAACCGAAATGGTGACAGGTGTTGATATCATTGAGCAACAGCTTCGTATTGCCGCCGGCCTTGGTTTAAATCTTCAACAAGAAGACATCACGCTCAGTGGCCATGCCATGGAATGTCGTATTAACGCAGAAGACCCATCAACATTTATGCCGTCTCCGGGTAAAATTGATCACTTCTATGCACCAGGTGGCGCAGGTATTCGTCTTGATTCCCACATTTATCAAGGCTATAGCATTCCTCCTTACTATGACTCCATGATTGCTAAACTCATTGCACATGGTAAAGACCGTGACACATCTATTGCACGAATGAAACAAGCTTTAGAAGAAATCATTTTGATAGGTGTGAAAACCAATATCCCACTTCACAAAGATTTAATCCTTGAAGATAAAAACTTCTGTGAACAAGCAATGGATATTCATTACCTTGAAAAACATTTGCTGAAAAAAATTGAAGGACATGAGGAAAAATAATTTCCTCCCGCAATACTAAAAAGCCACTCTCATGAGTGGCTTTTTTAGCGATTTAACATAACAAAAAGTTATGTTTAAGGCAGTACACGTCGTAATGTTGCAAAGCATTGCTCAGCTTGATCGTTGGCACAAAAATTGATGACTGAGGGACTTTTCCATTTTACAAAATATTGCGAAATTTCACCTGTTTGATCCTGCACATTGCCGGAACAATCCATCTGATTATTATCATATTTCACTTGCAAAATGAGCGCTGGAATTTGAGCATTTGGATCTTGAGCTGGTTGATAATCATAAACACCAGATGACCACTCTTCACCACTTTTAATCACAACATCATTATTACCTTTGAAATTGTAATATTCGATACACTTACGATTATTTGGGATTTCCATCCCCCATAAACCGACCAATTCAGATCGAGTGGTCACTTTAAAATTATTCACTGCTTCAACTTGTTTTTTGCTATCAGCTTGCAGTTCTGTTTTTTTATTATCCGCCGCCATGACTACGAATGAACTCAACATGAGTAAAACTGTCAGATATGCTTTTTTCATACATTTAATCAGTCATATAAATCATGTACCTAAAGTAACATATTTTTTTACATTTCCTCGGTTTATCACACTTTCATAACAATGATTTTTCTTAATGACTATTTACATACAATTCCATACATCTGCGTTTGCCTACATAAAAACCAATTAAACGCGAACCACATCACATTATTCATAATTTATACATTATTCTGTGGGTGGAATCGTTTATGATATTTAGACTTAATGATTCTTCTAACAAAATTACTTAGGCTATATAAAGGCTAATGAAATTGCATCTGAACGGTCTTACACCACCATCGACTCATCAAAGTTATTCTTTTGCAATTATTGCCGTAGTTATATTTGTATTCTGTTTAGTTGGTATTTTCAGTCGTCCATTAACCTACTTAGCTATTTTTTGGCCTGCCAATGCAGTCCTACTCGCCTTATTTTTACGTTTTCCACAATTAAGTAACACAGGAGGTTGGTTAGGAGCTTTCACAGGTTATATGCTCGCCGATTTATTGACCGGCAACTTCTTACAACTAACAACCATACTCACTTTTGCAAATCTAATTAATACAGCTGTATCACTTTTTTTTATACGTTACTTTCATATCAATTATTTAAATTACAATAAAGGTTTTACCTTTCTAACGATGTTTGCAATTTTTGCTGTTGGCGGTTGTCTAGCTGGTGCGACATTTGCAATTTTTACAGTTCCCTATGTATCTAATACATTTATGTCGACAGATCGTCTTTGGATTGATTTCGGGATGTGGTGGGTCACTGAAATCGTCAACTGTTTAATTATGCTTCCATTAATTTTAGCCTTCCCCCAATTGAAAGAGTTAAAACAAATCATACATAATCGCCGACATCGTGATTATCATTTCAATGAAATTTTACCAGTGATGAGTGTGGGTCTATGTGTCATTCTCACAGCAGTTTCGCCGGGTCCAGGAGCAATTTTATATCCATTAGCAGCATTAATTTGGGCTGCACTGACCTATCAATTATTTACGTTAACGATTATTAATGCAGTCGTGATTCTAGCGACCTACTACAACCTAAATCACTTTTATCTTGCAGACTCCACGAACGCCTATTTATCGACAGCTATATCGGTACGTATTGGTTTAGCTATGCTTATTCTTGCACCTATTATTTTGTGTATTATTAGCCGAAATCGGCATGAACTATATAAAGAAGTACTTTATCTAGCAAATCATGACAGCCTTACACATGCAATGAATCGCCGTTTTTTCTTTGAACAGGGTGAACTCTATTTAAAAAATCGAACTGAAACTACATTTTCAATCATCATGCTTGATATTGACCATTTTAAGAAATTAAACGATCAATATGGACATTATGTCGGTGATGTCGTCCTTCAGCAGTTTGCTAATACGATTCGAAAAAACTTACGTGAAGAAGACTTATTTGCTCGTATCGGTGGTGAAGAATTTGTTATTTTACTGCGTAATATTCAGGCAGATGAAGCACAAAAAATTGCTGAACGTATTCGAAATATTGTTGAAACAACGCCTATACAGATCGATCAAAACAATGAACTTTATATCACGGTGAGTATCGGTATTACACATGAAACACTACCTGACGCACCAAGTTTACAATTCTTGATTAATCAGGCGGATCAAGCACTTTATCAAGCCAAACAATTAGGACGCAATCAAGTCATACTTGCAAACTGTTAATATTCATTCATTTGGATAATCTAAACTTAATTTTGCTGAATCACCTTTGGTAAACACGCAACAAAGATAAATGCAGGAATAAGGGATAAACCTGCGATCATAAAAATACATTCGCCAGTCAAAACATCCCAATATTTACCTGCCAAAATACTGCCTAAAGCAACACCTAAACCCCACATAGTACTGTATAGCGCTTGCCCGCGCCCTTGTTGATTTGCATTGAAATTTTGAAAAATAATCCGCATCGCAATCATATGAAATAACCCGAAGCTAAAAGCATGAATAGTTTGCGCTAGAAACTGCGCTATAAAACTATTTGGGAATAATCCAACGGCAATCCAACGTAAACTCGTTAGAATTAAGCATGCTGTAACTAAGGTTCTCCATGAAAAGTGTTTTAGAAAAAGGTTTGCGTATGCAAACATAATAATTTCAGCAATAACACCAACAGACCACAACAAACCAATGATTGTTGTGTTAAAGCCAGCTTGACTTAAAAAATTACTATAAAAACTATAAAAAGGTGCATGAGAAAATAAAAGAAAAAATTCAATAATAAAGAAACTGGCCACAACAGGACGTTTCAAAACTGGCCATAAAGGCTCTAGTTGCTTTTGAGAACTTGGTGCCGAACTCGGTTCTTTAATCGTAAATGACCAGAGAAATGCTAAAAAAGCAATACAAAGCAACATAATAGGTAGCATCGATATTGAAATAACTTCAAGCAGAGCCCCAATACCAAATACGCCAACAATAAACCCTACTGAGCCCCACTTACGTACTTTTCCATATAAAGCCGCGCGTTTTTCCCCCAACCAAAATAAAGTTACCCCTTCAAACTGAGCCAATATGGCATTTTGAAAGAAGCTGAATACCAGCATGAGTAATGCAACAGACTGAAAACTGTTTGGAATTATAAAAATCAGAAACCAAATACAAGCTTCCATCCATGTCGCAATGCGTACCAGCATCATGCGCTTACCCGATTTATCGGCAATCCAACCCCAAATAAATGGGGCAAAAAAACGTGTCACTATCGCTATAGAAGATAACAATCCAATTTCTTGATAATTAAAGCCTTGATCTGCTAAATACAGGCTCCAAAATGGCATAAATGTGCCAACAATTGCATAGTAGAAAAAGTAGAATCCACCTAGTTTGGAATGGATTGGAATGTTAAGCATCAAGCTGTATTCCTTAGTATTTACAATAGGTTATAAACTTTTCAGAGTTGTATGCTTTTGCATCTAAAAGGCTTGGTTAGGATATGGCGAGTATACAAATCAGTATACAAATTTATTTTAATTAAATTATTTCAAAATTTGTATACTTTTACTAAAATCTTGGTCTTATTTTATTTTTTCATTAATAAACAAATATTTATTTTTATCTCATAAATTATCACATATTAATAAAAAACCGCCCGAAGGCGGTCTATTTTTACTTAAGCAATCTGTATCTCGCATGCGGAAGTGTCTGTAGTTCAAACATGTGGTCGTAATCATAATGTGGCATTTTGAATCCGCATTTTTTGCTCACGTCTGAAATAGCACTGCTCATAGAGAACATATTATCGTTAAGCATACTCACCAGTAATGGATTAAGTTTGGCCAATGTTGGGCTATGCGTGTTCCACCATGCCTGAAAGAATCGAGCATGTACGCAGAGCATTCCTAGGGATTGTTTTTCATCTATATGTTGATATCTGCAAGTTCAAACCTGGGTGAGTAGACCAAGGGAATTTCACCCTTAGCCCCTCGCAGAACCGGACATGAACCTCTCAGCTCATCCGGCTCCCATTATCCAACCGATGGTAAACATCCCATTTTCCAGTGCACAAAGGCATTT